>JBFHUP010000035.1:0-9924 GCA_041589975.1 Sulfurimonadaceae bacterium
CGACAAACCAATGCATCATCTTATTTGCCGCTTTATATTGCTCTATATTTTTGCCAAATATCCTGAGCGATAAGTTGAAAATCCCGCTCTAAAATCTTTTGAGACGCCTCCTCAAAAGATCTTTGAAAAACAAGCTTGACTAGATGTTCCATCGATTTTAATGAAGACACATGATCCAACACTGACATAATATGATCACGCTCCAAAGCATACTCATCTTCAAAACCCTCATAGGCAATACCCAAAAGGTCCGCTTCAAACAAGTATCGCTGTAACCATTCAAAGAAGTAGGGGTTTTGTTTGTGCAGTTCATCTCTGCGATTAAGCATATCATGCCGGTCCGAAAGATCTTCATATTTAGGCCAACAACCCTCCATATCATACGCATCAAAGCTATACTCTACAATAGAAAAAGGGGGATACACATCTCCGCTTTTGATATACTCATCATAATTTACCGCAGTAATGGTCCGGGTACCGATATCGGTACAAATCCACTCTCCGGCATGGGTAAAAAAGTGATCATCAATCTTAAACGCTTCTATGTGCATCTATTACAAACTTTTTAGGAGTATCGTGCAATAGCATAAAATGTCCACAGAGGCATCACAATAAAAAATGCAACATAAGATTGCCACCAATAAGAGAGCACCCACTCTGCAAAAGGCAAGCCCAACAATGTTCCGGCCGTTCCATAAAGCAAGGGAAGATTAAAAATCCCCAATAACATCATCGGATAGAATAAAAAGCCCATGATTCTAAAAAATTCTTTAACCGTATTGTCTTTAAACATTGCATAGACAACTAAAGATGAGACCGTTACCATGATACTCCAAATCAACCCTACATAGATCATCTACTTTGCTCCAAAAGTGGTTTTACATCAAGTGTGGCCACATAAGCCTTAAATTCATCTACCAAACCAACACCGTTTGGATCTTCTATAAGTTGGGCATAATCAGCGATATTGCGACCCTTACGATCCACAGCATGAATATCAACCCCTTTTTTGACATACATCTTGACAAGATCAACAGCCCCGCCTTCTGCTGCTGCCAATAGTGCGGTAAGACCATCATGGTTTTTCTTTTCAAAATCAAGATCAAAAGTTAATAAAAACTCAAAAAGTTTCACCCTTTGCTCAAGCAGACAACCGACAGGCTCTGTTCTAAAAGTAAATGAGAGAATATTGGCTGAAGTTTTTTGAAGATTTTTGAGCATCTCAGGATCTTTTAAAAGCTCTCGATACAAAGCAATGATGGCTTCATCACAAGCACCAAATGAGATCGCATAATGCATAATATAGGCCTTATCATCCGTATCAAAACTCTCCAAGGCTCCCAAATCCAACAATCTTTGAACCATATAGGTATCTGATTCGTCCAAAGCTCTATGCAAAACTTTCAGGCCTGCATAATCTTTGATATGAATATTGGCCTTTTGTTCCAATAAATAATCAAACACCTCTGTAGCATTACCTTTTACCGCAGTATGCAGTGGTGTAAACTCTAGAGGCATAGGGTTTTCTTCATCGACAGACTGAATATCAATATCCACTCCGTTTTCTAGAAAGTTTTCAACAACACCCAGCATTCCAAAAAAAGCAGCATCATGAATCGTGTTTATCTTAGGAAAGGTAACTTTCATATCTACTGGTAAAAGGTCAAAGCGTTCATATTTGGGTGTGGCGTGATCACACACTCTTAATTCACAATGAGCTACTTTATAGTTAAATGAAACGGTGATCACTTTCCAGATATAACCATATTTTGTAACGATACAGGACTTTTGTTCATCATAACTTATTTTTCCGGACTCTTCTATTGTCCAACTTTTCAAGATAAAGAACTTCTTCTTAAGTTTCATAACAAAATAACGTGTCTCAAAAAAGAGCATGTAAAGACCATCGTCACGCTTCCAGATCTGATCTTGTAGTAATGATTGCAAGGACATGATTAACCTAAAAGTTGTTTTTATCATTATACATAATAAAAACCAAAATCAAACATTGGATGATAGCAGGACAATCATTTAAAACTTTTAAGACCCCATTGGGCCAGTAATTCATCTTCACTTATAGACATATGACGCTTAATACCCAACTTTGTTACGATATCCATCAAAGGTTCTGCCACGCCCAGATTATAGGGGTCCGTTATAATATCAGCAATATCTGCAGCACTTTTACCCTCTTTATCTACCACATGTACATCAATCCCTTTTTTTACCAATAGTTTGATAATCTCAATCGCACCCCTGTTTACGGCAGCCAAAAATGCCGTATCGCCATCCCCATTTTTCTTCTCTAAGTCTAAATCATATCCCAATAAATAATTTATCGATGCCAGCCTCTCTTTGGGACGACATTCAAAATGCTCCATCCCGTAACACAGCGTCATATAATAGGCAGAATTTTCATACAGTTCAGACTTCATCTCAGGATACGCCAAAAGTTCTTTATAGAGCATCAAGGTCACATCATCACTAACGTAGGTAGTTCCTGCCTTTCGCATAATGGATATCTTTTCTTGATCATCAAGCATGTCCAAAACAGATGATCCAAGTAAATATTGCACCATATATCTCTCATCATACTCAATGGCATACTCCAGTAATTTTAACCCGCCATTGGCCCTATCCAATGGATTCAGTCCCCGTTCGATCAAGTGATCAAAAAGCTCTTTATTGCCTCCTTTTATCGCTGACTGTAGCGGTGTCTCATTAAAAAAGTCTGCTGTAGTATCATTGGTATCCCCAAACGTCACACCTTGGTCTAAAAAGTGATCCACTATGGGTATCATTCCGCAAAAAGCAGCATATTGGATAGATGGTATCTTTGGAAAAGAGATTTTTTTATGTGTGGATCTTAGTCTCCATTGCTCATACTCTTTTTGTCCGAAACCGCACGACGATATATGCAGTGTCACAAGCTGTTCATTTTCAATCGTAACCCTAAATAGTTTTCTCATATGGGTCAATCGTGCCTTGATAAGTTTATTTGGCTCATCGTAATGTATCGAGCCTGTTTCAACAATTTCCCATCGCTTAAACAATGAGAATATATTATGTTTGAGAATAAAATAACGTGTTGGGAAAAAAAGCACAAACTCATGCTTATTACGTTGCCATGTGGCATTTTGAAGTATATTTTGAAACACCCCAATCCTTTAAAGAATAATTTCTATTATACGTAAGAACGCTTAATGTAGCAACCCAAACAGCGTTTTAAAGCCATTGCCAAGATCCAATTCATATATAAAAATTTGATTCTAAAACAGAAGTAGCCTAAGATTTTTACCTGAACTTTAAACTCTGCGATCTACAATAAGTAAGATAACTAAAAGGAGTTCTTATGAAAGCTTTTTTAGTTTTGCTCTTTCTGACACTATGTAACATCTCTTATGCAACCAACTATGACGAGCTTGCAAGATCCATCGAACCACAAGCCATCACTATAGGTGAAGGTGATCATAGAGTCTATGCCTTTCTTGATCCCATGTGCTCTAAATCTCAACATTTTTTAGATCTTATTGTCCACAGTGAAAAGCTCCAGGAGATCAATACCTACTATATCTTTTTATACCGTCTTCCGAAGTTTGAATCTGATGCACTCATTAGTTATATCTATGATGCTTATGACATCTTGGATACAATGAAAACAGTTATGATAGAGGGGTATGAACCCAAGTTGACAGATTACCAAGCGTCGCCAAGGGCATTGGAAAGAAAATTTCGTATTCAAGAAATTGCTGATAAGTTTCAAGCCAAACGGCGTCCCTATCTCTTGATGTTTAAACAGGGATCTCACTATTGTAAGATCTCAGAAGGTACGGCACCATGTATGAAGCGATCCAGACCTTAGTAACATGGCCTTAAGAACGCTTATATTTATTATCACTACAGATTAAGTATTTTATTGATATAATATAATCTTTAAATTTTTCACCTCTTTTTGATGAGGTCTTCAAGGGATTATATGCTATCTGATAGAATCAACACACTATCCGAATCAATTACGATTGCTGTTTCTACATTAGCCGCTACGCTCAAAGCCGAGGGTAGAGATATTTTAAGTTTCTCAGCTGGTGAACCAGACTTTGACACACCGCAAGTCATCAAAGATGCTGCTATTAAAGCCATTAATGACGGTTTTACCAAATACACCGCTGTAGATGGCATCGTTGAACTTAAAAGTGCGGTTGCAGATAAGCTAAAACGCGATAACAACCTTACCTACACTAATGATCAGATCATTGTTAACAATGGTGCCAAGCACTCTTTATTTAATCTTTTTCAAGTAACGATATCCAAAGGAGATGAAGTCATCATCCCTTCTCCTTATTGGGTAACTTATCCAGAACTTGTTAAATATTCAGAAGGGACACCGGTAACGATAGAGACCACTGAAGAGACAGGTTTTAAGATCACGCCACAACTGCTTCAAGCAGCCATAACGCCTAAAACCAAAATGCTGGTATTGACCACACCATCCAATCCAACGGGATCCGTATACTCCAAAGCGGAACTTGAAGCTTTAGCCGAAGTACTTAAAGGAACCGATATTTTAGTTGCCAGTGATGAGATGTATGAAAAGCTTACTTATGATGGAGAGTTTACTTCAGCAGCTGCTATCAATGAAGATATGTATCAACGCACCATTACGATTAATGGTTTAAGTAAATCGGTAGCCATGACGGGTTGGCGTTTTGGGTATCTTGCAGCTGCCGATACGACACTGATTAAGGCGATGAAGAAGCTTCAAAGCCAGAGTACTTCAAATATCAACTCTATTACGCAAAAGGCCGCCATTGCTGGACTTAACGGTTCAGCTGATGCTGACATCGCTATGATGAAAAAAGCCTTTATAGAGCGTCGCGACCGAGCTGTTGAGATGTTTAACAACATTAATGGCTTATCCGTATTAAAACCTGACGGTGCATTTTACCTTTTTGTTAATATCTCAGAAGTAGAAAAAGACTCATTGGCCTTTTGTAAAAAACTGCTAGAAGATGCGGGTGTTGCTGTTGTACCGGGTGTCGGATTCGGCAGTGAGGGTTATTTCCGTTTCTCTTTTGCTACAGATATTAAAAGTATCGAAAACGGTATTAATCGTATCGAATCTTTTATCCAAAAGAACTATAAATAAGTTCCTTTTTCCCGACAGCTGTCGGGCATGAAAATCCACTCCCTATTCTCTAGAAAAAAGCTTTTTTCCACTTAATTCTTTTTAAGTTTCGTTTCGCTTTTGCTTAAAAATATTTTACTTTTGAATTTTTACTCTCTTTTAACTTAAATGGAATTTTTGATTTGTTATATATGATTATAAAATCACATAGTGTTACTATTATTCTCACTTTAAAAAAGAGACCCCATATCATGGGATCCAAATATCTTGCAAAAAAATATTTGTGTTTTTTTACGTTAACAATAAAACAGCAAAGCTTTTCAAAACAAAAATTATAAGTTTTTATTCTTAAGGATATAGCTTAAACTTATTTCATATTGATAATAGCACCGTATTAGCCTAAAATTCGGCATAAATTTAGGTTATGAAAATAATTTAAAAATGTAATCTAACCAAAGGAGATTATTTGATTAGAATTTTACTATTATTACTCACTGTTTCATCTATCTATGCAAAAGGTATAACGCCGGAACAACTCTCTACTTTACAATCTGTACGTGATGCTGCGAAAAAGATTCCTGATTACAAAGGCATAACGTATGAAAATACACTCAGTGCGATTTGTCTTACAGAAAGTAGTGCAGGTGTTCATATCTTGGGTGATATGAAAAAGGGTAAAAGTATTACTAACGCTTCTTTAGGGCCAATGCAGATTAAAGTACAAACTGCACGTTATATTGCAAAATTGACTCCATCCCTAAACTATTTAGTGCGTTATTCAGATCAAAAAATTGCTACCATTTTATTAACAGATATTAAAACTTCGGTCAAAATTGCAGCTCACTATTTAGTGCGTCTTAAAAAGAGCCGTAAGAAATATTTTTATATGGTAAGCGGATACAATGGCGGATGGAGAAACAAACCATACTACAGCCGTGTCATGAAAAACTACCGTACTGTCTCTATGCTTGTCAAAAAAGGGTATTTAAACTAAGCTTGTAATTCTACAAAGCTTAGCCCCTCAAGCTCCAAATTAGCTCTTTTCGTTATAATTTTCAAAAACAAAAAGTATCTTAATGAACCACACTTCTGAACTCTCTATCTTGGAAATCATTGTTGTTGCCATCTTGATTGCAACAATTATCAATATTTTTTTAAAGAAACAGAATTTTCCAACTATTATAGGCTATATTGCAACAGGTACCATCATTGCCTATGGGTTTAATATGCACCATGCCGTGTATAACCAAGAGCTCAAAGAAGTTGCCGAGTTTGGTGTGGTCTTTTTGATGTTTACTATCGGGCTGGAATTTTCCATTGATAAAATGAAAGGTATGAAGTATGAAGTTTTTGTTTCCGGAACGCTGCAGGTTTCGATTACTGCTTTAATCTTTTTTAGTATTGGTCTTTTTGTTTTTGATATTCCTTTTAAAAACGCCATTATTATCGGTATGGCCTTGGCACTCTCGTCTACAGCCATTGTTTTAAAGCTTTTAAATGAAAACGGAGATATTAGTAAGCGTTACGGTCGCAGGATTCTGGGGATATTACTTTTTCAGGATATTGCCGTCATTCCTATTTTATTAATGATCACTATCTTTTCTCAACCGGATAAGACACTGACAAATCTCCTGATACAAACTTTTGCTTCAGCACTGCTGCTGCTCGGACTGCTTTGGGGTTTTGGACGTTTTTTACTTGAAAAGTTCTTTGATGTTGTTAGTCATCCCGAATCCAATGAGATGTTTATCTCAGCGGTACTGCTTATTGTTTTAGGAGCATCCTATCTAGCTCATACTTTTGGGTTCTCCTACTCATTGGGAGCTTTTATCGCCGGTATGATTATCGCCGAGACACACTACAAACACCAAGTAGAAGCAGACCTAATCCCCTTTAGAGATCTCTTGCTTGGGGTCTTTTTCATCACCGTGGGGATGCAAATTGATTTTGCTATCTTAAGCAATCATCTGTTGAGTGTACTGCTCCTATTTCTTGTGGTTATTGCAATTAAAGTAACCATCATATACACGATTGTCAGATTGCGATCGACCAAAAGAGTCGCTATCAAAACGGCACTGGCACTTTTTCAAGTAGGTGAGTTTGCATTAGCAATTTTTGAGCTTGCCCGATCTAAAGATCTTTTTGAACCCCAAACGGGACAGGTACTTATTGCTACCGTCATTCTATCCATGGTATTAACGCCATTTATTATACGACACCTAAGCAAGTTTGTTGATTGGACGCTAAGTGACTTAAACTATACAGAGCCTCCATGCGATATGGAAAACAAAAACATTAAAAACCATATTGTTGTGATCGGTTACAGCTATTTCGGGCAAAAAATCGCAAGATTGCTTAAAGAACAAGATGTGTCCTATGTTATTATTGAACACAGCATTGAGCTTGTAAAACTAGCTCAAGAGAATTACGAGCCTATTCTCTTTGGAAATGCAGCCCAACATACAATTTTATCTTCGGTCAATATCAAAGAGGCTCAAGCTGTGATTGTTGCCATTGAAAACAGTGAAAAGTTGCGATTAATTTGTGAAGCAGTCGATGATCTGACAAGTAATGCCAACACTATAGTTAAAGTGACCCGTGAAAGTGAAAAAGAGCTACTTGAAGGGCTTCACCTCTCTCATGTCATTGTCGAAGGTGATGAGATCAGTAAGACTATCGTTGAACACGCTTTAGAGTGCCGTATGGAACCAAACCCTGTAGATTTGCAAAAGTGTTAAAGATCTTTTGCGTTTCTAAATTCTGCGATCTCTGATTCAACCATCTCATTAATCATCAGTTCATAAATCTCTTGCATCATATTAGGATTAAGACTATTGGTCAATGCCGCTTCTCTGACACGGCTGATAACATCAGCTACCCGACGTTCATCTTTGACTTCTTCAACCGTGACCTTAAATTTAGCAGCCTGATGAATATAGGCATTACGCTTGGCAATCAAGTCAACAATAGCACTATCTAAAATATCAATCTCATCTCTTACTTCTTGAAGATTGTTACAGCTTTTTACCTCAAGCATGTTTCACCTTTTTTAGGGGATTATAACACAGTTACAATTCATCTAACTCAGGAATATGCTTAGAAAACCAGTAACGTTTTTTCCAGTAACTGTTTTGTAAACTAGAGATCATCACACCCCTGGATGAGGATGCATGCATAAATTTATCATTATCCAAGTAGATACCGACATGGCGAACTGAGGGTTTTGTTTTAAAAAAGACCAGATCTCCCGTCTGCAAATCACTTTTGGCAATCTTTACTCCGGCCCGAATCTGATTGAGTGTCGTTCGGGGCAATTCCAGATTAAAACGTCTTAAAAATGTCATATAGACAAATCCACTGCAATCCACACCGCTTTTGCTCAAGCCACCCAACTCATAACGGGCCCCTCTCCATTTTTGATAATGGGCTAAAAGTGATTTCATAATCCAGCTTTGATTCTCATCAAAATGGACCAAATTAGGGTTTCCCCGGGTCGAACAGCCGGTAAAAATCATAAGAGATATAAGTAGCAATCCTAATTTCATCTCTGTCTCCTTACCCTTATATCGTCTATCTTCTCAATGTATAAAAAAAGTTTTCAAGAGAGCTTAATATAATTATTTTACAATAAATAAAATAGTTTGCAAAAGGGACATCATGCGACTGCTTACTCTTATCCTCACTTTGACACCCTTATTGGGCTCTTCGACCACCTTGCAAACGCCATCAAAAAACAAAAGTTTTCATTATGCTATCGATCTAGAGTATGATACGCTCTCACGCTCCATCGATCAATCTGACGGCAAAGTATCATCCCAAGTTAATGATCTTTTACGTCTTAAGTTTGAAATGCACCTTTTACCCCAAACCTATGATATTAAACTTTCATATACCAGAAGTATTACAGATAATGTTAATGCTGCTGCTTACAATCCCAACAACTACAATAAAGAGACCCAAAGCTACAAACTTATTGCCACACCTTACTATCATAAACAGTTTGGCGGACTAGCCCTGTTTCACACCAAACAGGAACAAAACAGTCACTATACCAATCTAACAGCTTCAGCGATGCCGCTTGTATCTTATCAGATTGACAACAGTAAACCCTCAGGCTGGGATCTGCTCTCTTTTGCCAATGACCTGGCAAGCAATCAAGCCGTACAATATAAAGAAGCGGCAAGTTATACAGGTTTTAAATACCTTTTACCCCAAAATGACTACCTTCCCAAAGGGTTTAATATCTACTATTCCACTATGGATCGATCCACTTTATACTATGCCCGATATGGCGGGGTAGATAGTTTGATTGCCCTATCAGGCAAAGGTAAACTTTACGGATTGGGAGTTCAGCGATCTTTACATGAGTTGCCCAATAAACAACTCTGTGTAGATTTGATTCAAATATCCAAAGGGGGATTTAGCGGCTTTCCAGCTGTTAAGCTCTCGGAATATAGTGCGGGATTGGCATACAAAAGTGATCAATGGTATGTTAAAGGTATCGCCCTGCTTTATGTCGCAGAATCTTTTGAGAGTTCTTTAAACAATAAAAGCCTTATTACCCCTAAACAGCAGGATATTTTTGCATCACTTCATTTGGGTATCTCTTTTTAAGACATCTTTAAAATCCCAACCGACGATACAAACAGCAGAAACCTTAAGCTATCTGCGTCTAAGTACTACACTTTGACTTTAATCTTCTTCCAACTGCCACTTTTAAATATAAAATAAAAAAGTGCCCCTTTAACAAAGGTTTCTATAGTCATAACGACATAGACCCACAAAATATCATCACTTAC
>JBFHUP010000036.1:0-9881 GCA_041589975.1 Sulfurimonadaceae bacterium
CCATGCGTTCCAAAAAACTGTTTTGGGTCTTTTGAGCTGCTTCAAACAGTGCATCATGCACAGGAAGGTCTCCATAAAAACTTCCTATCTCACGCAGAAGTTCATCCAGCATCTTAAAGTGACGCATCTCATCCATAGCAACTTCGAGCCAGTCATGATAATAGGCTTTAGGCTTATCTCTGTAGCGATAGGCTGCATCTACGGCAAGATCGATAGCAGAGTATTCGATATGAGCAATTCCATGTAAAAACTTTTTACGACCTTGAGTTGTGCTAAGTTTAGCTCTATCTTTGGCTAAAAGACGTGGGTCGACGACCGTACAAAAAGATGCATAAGATGGTATATCTAGTGGCTGGGTCCCATACTCTTCAAAGATGACTGCATCATCTAAAAAAGCGTTCCGGAGATCTTCCAATAAAGTGAACTTCTCTTGACTAGGCTTTAACGTCAATATCTGCTGTAGTGTTGTAAAAAAATTCACTTTTAAGCCTGAATTACTCTAAAATTTATACTTAACACCTACATAAGTGATCTGCATATTCTCAGAAAGGTTGATATTGCTGTATTCTTCCCAAAAAATGAGTCTGTTTTTGTAGGAGATCTCTACCTCAAGGTCAAGATTGATCAAAACACCGACACCTGCTTGCATGGAAAAACCATTAAGACCTACAGTGGTAGTACTATACTCATAAGATCCAACACCTGCTACAAAAAATGGTAAGAAGAGACTATCTTTATTATTAAGGTTTGTTGTAAAGATCCAATCGGCTTCTTTACCATCAAACGTAGCTTTACTATTTGTAGTTTCGGCATCAACCGATGACCAAGAAAATTCAAACCGGTTATTGGTCGCAAATATGACACCCAATTTGATATCTGCTCCGCTTACATCATGAGGAACCACTGTGGTACCGCTAGGTCTGTCCTGTGTTTGTTCACCGTCACCACCCACATAACCAATACCTACATACCAATCATATTTCGGCTTAGCCTCTACCGACACTATTAAAATCAATGCTAATAATATCTTTTTCATCATCTCTCCCTCTTTATTATGCAATCATTATAAGGCAATCCAAATATTAACGAGCTTAACAGTTAAGCATGTTCATCTTCGTATCGTTTCAGATAGATAACAAAGTGTGCCCCAGCCTCACCGTTGTGGACTTCAATATAGCCGTTAAAGTGCTCTTCAATGATCTTTTTACTCATATGCAGACCCAGTCCCGTTCCTCCACTTTTCATTCTGGTGGAAAAATAGGGATCAAAGATTTTCGCCATCACAGCGTCATCGATACCGCCCGCATTATCCTCAACTTTTATCGTGATATAATCATCATTAGAGCTTAAGCTTACGCTTACTTTTGCTTGTTGTATATCACGTTCTAAAATAACATCCCGTGCATTATTCACAATATTCATCAAGGCATGAATAAGTTCATTCTCCTTGCCATGCAAAAAGTGATCATTTTCATCATCAACAACAAGATCGATGTATCTGCTCACAAAACTCGGACTGACCAGTGTAGCCACCATATCTATAGCATGTTTAACGGAAAAACGCTGGTTGATCATATTTGAATTTGAAAGGTTTAAAAAATCTTTCATCGTTGTCATCATCAATTCTGTCTGCTCCAAAATATTGTCATAAACAGCTACAATATCAGCATCCTCTTTTTGTTCTTCAAATTCTAAAGAGATTTGAAGGTTTTGCACCAGTGCAGAGATCACACTAATGGGCTGTTTCCACTGATGAGAGATAAAACTCATCATCTCTCCAACCGAAGCCATTTTGGCCTGCTGTTCTAACTGCTTATCTTTGGCACGCATCAAGACAATCTGCTCATTAACTTCTGCCTGCAAGTTTTGGGTTAAATGCTTAAGGCGTTCATTTTTTTGGGCCAATAAAGTTTCATAACGCTTTTGAATATTGTGCGAAAAAATCACATAAGCTGTTTCAACCAACAGGACAATGATTAAAAAAATTAAAAAAATCGGTTCATACGGCAGGATAAATAGATCCTGAAACAGATAGGTCATCGCAATAGTAAATACTAAAGCTGCAATCCAAAGCAAGCCTAGCCGTCTTCCTGCTAAAAAAACAGCAAAAAGCGGAAACAGAAAAAACCATAAAAAACCGCTGTTGGCAATACCCCCTTGCAACAATGCCGGAGCATGAACTAAAAAAATCCCCAACAAAGTTCCGTGAGAAGCGAGATTGACATGCTCTTGTGAACGTCTGAGATAAAAGAATACCAGACTCATCACCATAACGATTAATATATTAAAAAAAGCAAATATTTTTTGATCTGTGACGTAGTTAACATAGATAAAAACAAGGTTGATAGGAACAGCCAGAAGAATAATAAAATTAATCAGCCGAATTTTTTTAAGCGTCAAACTATCTTCGGGAATGTCTAAATTGGATGTCACGAGATTGTGCCAAAGCTTAGAAACACTCACACTCTCTCCTTCTTAACATCTTTTACCTAGTATAACATGAAGCACAAGAAAATGAAATACCTTCCTTATAAAGGAAGACGAATTTCAAAACCTTTTTGCTCACCTTCATGTAAACAGATATCACCCTGATGACAAGAGATAATTTGTTCTGAAAGTACCAATCCCAGGCCATTGCCTTTCTCCTTGGTACTTTTAAAAGCTTCAAAAAGCTCATCAGGGTTTTCAAACGGCACGCCATTATCTGTGATGATAAAAAGATGACTTTCGGGTTCTTGAACATATTGAATACGCACTTCACCCTCTTCTGTATCCTCATCCTCTTCAATAGCGTCAATGGCATTGTAGACAAAGTTAGAAAAGACCATAATCAAAAGTTCGATATCGGCTTCAATACAGACCGATGGAAAAGTAAAATCGAACGTAATATCTTTACTGTAAGAGTAATAGGCTATAGCATTTTCGAGTTCATGTTCAATACGATCCAGATCTACACGCTCTTTTGTAGCTGTAATCCCTTTAGAAAACATCAATGTGGCCCTGATAATTCTTTCAATCCTAAAAATAGCTTTTTGGATCTCAAAAACAATAGGTTTATTCTCAACTTTAACACGTTTAAGCAGTGAAGAGGTCAAAAGAGCGATAGAGCCTATAGGGTTTCGTATCTCATGCGATAGATGTGCGGCCATCTGTCCCATCGTAGCCAGTGACTCTTTTCGTTTTTGTTCTGTAATATTGGTGGCAGATACAATGGTTCTGTGATCTGCATGATTCACTTTAATCAGATAGGATCGTTCACCCAAAACAAACTCATACTCTCGTTCATCAAAATGAAGGGCTTTAAACAGTTCCTGAAGTTTCTGGGCTTTCGAATTTTGCAGATGGATATTGCCGTTTTCATCCAAGATCCACAAAGCATTAGATTGTGACTGGATAACATCATCAAAGGTCTGATTTAAGACATTAAAGGTCTCTCGCAACTGCTGATGCTCTTGTTCCACGGTTGCCATATGTTTAATCATATCAGGGATAATTTTTAAAAGACTCTGCTCATCCATTCCTGATATGAGTTTTTCTAACTCTGATGCCATGGCTACTCCTTAATTGTGTTTACACTGATCTAGTATAACTTTTGCACCTTTATAGATGGGTTCATCAATAAAACCATACTGTTCGTCCACAAACCCTGTATTTCCCTTGGCTTGTTCGGCTTCAAAAGCAGCAACAATATGTTTGGCTCTTACCATCTCAGCTTCATCACATCCCAAAAGCATCATCGCTTTTGCCTGATCTGGAGAGATGACACCTTTAGCCCTGTAACCCATACTTTTTTCCAACGCTATCCATGCTTGAAAAGCGGCCATGTTTTTATGCTCCTGAAAGACAAAGGAGACAGGCTCAATCCCAAGACTACGAGACGTGATCAAAAAGTGACCTAAAAGATATAAAAGGGTGGGATTGTCGGGCTGAATAATCGCTTGTGACAGACCCAAATCTGCCAAAAGATCTAAAACGCCCAGATAAAAATGGGTCACTCTGGGTGTCACACGCAGATCAGAGAGATTTCTCCAAGCCAATGCCGTCTCAACTGAGAGATGAATATCGATACCTTCATCTATCAACGCTGCAACTAAACGTACATCATCAACGGTTTCTATTTTTGGTACACGAATGGCATCCGGAAGCACACCATTAAGTGCCTTTATCTCCGCTTTTCCACCCTCATTTAAAGCGTTGACACGCACTATAATTTTTTTATCACTGTGCTGCAGATGGGAAATAAAAAGCAAAGCATACTGTAAAGCCTGCTCTTTCAGTTCAGCAGCGACACCATCTTCGAGGTTAATAATAACAGCGTCACAAAAGAGCGTATCGATTTTATTGAGATGTTTAAGCTGATGGGCTGATACCATTAAAGGGGCTTTAAAACGTTTTGTGCGGTTTTGCTCTCTGGGCTTACTGTGATGCAATGCTTTTAAGGCCTTATAATCCTTGCCTAGATTGATAATATCTGTCAGATCTTCAAAAATCATTGACTCTCTTTTTTGCGGTTGACGCTTTGCAAGTAGTAATAGAGTGCGGCGATCTCACTATCTGTCAGATAGTATTTTGGCATAATAGAGGGGGAATTTTTAACACCTTTTTCAAAGCGTGTATAATCCAGATGATAAATCGGAGCAGTTTGTAAGGTCTTCGGTCTTCCCTTATCAATAAAGGCGGCGATAATCTTCCCCTCCCCTACGTCTCCATGACATTTGGCACAACTGATACCCCGAGGTGCATTATAAAGCATCTTGGCATATTCATCTTTGGTGATAAAAGAGCTCTCTGCTTTGACACAACCCAACAAAAGCGATAGTGCTAAAAATATTCTCATAAAACCTCTGGCGATATTTTGAAAAATTCTAACATATTAAACTGATATTTGCCTACGCTTCAACTCTTTTACAAATTGTTTTTTGTATAATCTGCTTTATAATTTTAAAAGTTTAATGGATATTCAAATGACAATTCTTGATGGTAAAGCCCTTTCAAAAAAGATTCGCCAAAATGTAGCCGACGATGTGGCTAAACTCAAACAAGAGACAGGTCGCGTAGCTGGTCTGGCTGTACTTTTAGTAGGAAATGATCCTGCAAGCCATGTCTATGTCAACATGAAAAAAAAGGCATGTGAAGATGCCAAAATTTACTCTATCGTTCATGAGATGCCAGATGACATCTCACAAGAAGCCATTATCAACACCATCACCATGATGAATGAAAATCCTAATATCGATGGTATTTTAGTTCAATTACCCCTGCCTTCTCACATCGATGAGACCCGTATCTTAGAAGCCGTTGCACCAAGCAAAGATGTGGATGGTTTTCACCCCTTCAATGTCGGACGTCTGACAGCAGGTCTGGATGGATTTATCCCTTGTACACCACTGGGTGTCATGGAGATGCTCAAAGAGTATGAGATTGATGTCAAGGGGATGAATGCTGTAGTGGTAGGTGCCAGTAACATCGTAGGTAAACCGATGGCAAGTCTGCTTTTAAATGCCCATGCAACCGTTTCTATCTGTCATATCCATACCAAAGACCTTAAGGCCTATACACTTGAAGCTGACATCATCTGTGTCGGAGCCGGTGTGATCAACCTTATCACAGAGGATATGGTCAAACCGGGTACCATTATCATTGATATCGGTATTAATCAAACCGAAGATGGCAAACTGGTAGGTGATGTTGATTATGAACCGGTCAGTAAAAAAGCAAGCTATATCACTCCGGTACCAGGTGGTGTCGGACCTATGACCATTGCAATGCTGCTTCAAAACACACTCAAATCTGCTCAAATGCGAAAAGATAAATAAAGGCTTTATAACAGTATGGAAAACCAAAAACCTGATTCGTCCCAACCACAACGTAGCTTTCTAAAAAAGTTAGGCAGTTTTGCCAACTCTTGGACCGGAACCATCATCATCGTACTGCTTTTTACGATGTTTATCGCCCAAAACTTTATCATCCCGTCAGGGTCTATGATCAAGACACTCAAGATCGGTGACATGCTTTTTGTCAAGAAGTTTGCCTACGGTATACCGACACCCCATCTACCGTGGATTGAACTGCCACTCGTACCTAACACTGACGGCCACATCGTCAATGGGGACAAACCAGAACGCGGTGATATTGTCGTCTTTAGATATCCGCTCAATACAAAAATCCACTACATCAAACGCTGTGTCGCGACCGAAGGTGATGAACTCTTTTTAAAAGACAAAGTCTTCTATCTTCACCACAAAGAGGGCAATGAGTATATTAAGGCGAATTTTCCAAAAGAGAACATCGTTTCTATCGATGGCAAGCTTTGGGTAAAAAACCCTTACAAACTCAAACATAAGGGTATTTGGAATGAGCACAACTACACCAAAGAGTACCTAACGATTAAAGCGGGAACGATTGTTTATGCTAATCATGCAACCAATAGTAATGATTTTATCCGCGTACAAGGTGATGATATCTGGGTACACTTTTTTAGAGACACTGCCAAAAACATAGAACAGCAAAAAGGTAAAGAGACAGTTCAATTTGCAGGTAAAACCTGGATTAAAAACCCTGATGGTTATCCTCTGACTGCAGCCGATCTGCATCCATCAGTGAGACACTCTAATGAAGCGATTCAATATTTTCAGTATGACCAAGAGATCACGGATATCACCTTTGATTTTCGTTCAGTCACCAACCCTTTCATTGTGCCTGAAAATGAGTACTTTATGATGGGTGACAATCGTGACAACTCATCTGACAGTCGTGTCTGGGGATCTGTGCCTTATGGTCTGCTTGAAGGTACACCGTGGTTTGTCTACTTCTCTATAGCTGATGATTATTCGATTCGTTGGGACCGCGTAGGTAAAAGCATCACAGATCTTGAAGGCATGGTGAAATAATGGCTACTGAAGAACTTATCAAGATTGTCAGTTCTGTTCTGGCACTTATTGTCGCTATTGTCGGTCATGAGATCATGCATGGCTGGGTAGCTTACCGTTATGGAGATATGACAGCCAAAAGTGCAGGAAGACTCTCACTCAATCCGATCAAGCATGTTGATCCTATCGGCACGGTTGTTGTCCCGGCTATTTTATTTTTTGCTCATGCACCTTTTTTGTTTGGTTGGGCCAAACCTGTTCCTATTGATGATCGTGTGGTGATTCAAAATGGTGGTTACAATGCCGCCATGCAGGTCAGTCTTGCAGGTATCGCCTACAATCTTATCATGGCTACCTTTGCCTCCGTTATTTTGCTTTCTATGAGTTTTCCGACCAATCAAGATGATATCTTATATGTTTTTAGTTTTGTACTGCTGTATCAGATTGTGATGATCAATATTATCTTGGCTGTCTTTAATATGTGGCCGATTCCTCAGTTTGACGGGGCCCATTTTCTCTCATACTTAGGCCTTCAGCTGGGAACGGCAAAAATCGCACAGTTTTATCAACGTTACGAGCCTTATGGGATGATTATCATCTTGATCATCTTAATGATTCCAGGACTCAGTTCCTATCTTTTTATGCCTGCTCAATGGCTGAGAAATGCACTTTTAACTTAATAAAGGAAACCTATGAAATATTATATCGCTACGGATCATGCCGGTTTAGATCTGAAAAACTTCACCAAGGCCTTCTTGGAAGATAAAGGAATCGAAGTCGTAGACTTAAGCCCTACAACAACCGATCGGGTAGATTACCCTGATTATGCATCCAAAGTAGCCCAATCGGTCCAAAAAGATAAGGATTCCAAAGGAATTTTAATCTGCGGTACCGGAATAGGAATGAGTCTTGCTGCAAATAAGTACGATGGTATTCGAGCAGCATTGACACATGATGCCTATACAGCCAGAATGGCCAGAGAGCACAATGATGCCAACATCCTATGTTTTGGGGAACGTGTGGTAGGCAAAGGTGTTGTAGAAGATATTTTAAATAGCTGGCTGACTTCAGAATTTGAAGGCGGTCGTCATGCCAATCGTGTTGAGAAAATTAATGCTATAAAGGGTTAACATGATATTTGAGTGGTCACTTCTTACTATTGTTTTTATTATTGCACTATTTTTACTGGTCAAAATGTTCTATTTCAAAAACATGAACATCAAAGAGAACAAAAACAATGAGATGATGCGTCTAACTCTTAAAGAGGCTGAAGTACTTATTCGTAAGTATCAAATCCAGTTGCAACGCTCTTTGGGTAATATCGATATCCTGACAGAAGAGCTCAGCAAACTGCGTAATGACCAAAAAGTACTCAAACAGCGTAACTCACAACACAGAATCGAATCAGATTCACTCAAAACAAAAATTAGAGATCTTGAATCACGTATTGATGCTCTACTTTAACATTTAAGGATTATCATGACGCTTACAGCTGAAGACAAAAAAACTATATTAGATTCTATTCGAACCATTCCTGATTATCCCCAAAAAGGTATCATGTTTAAAGATATCACAACGATGATCGGTAATGCCAAAGCTTTTGGAACACTCATGCAACACCTTCATGATCGTTACAAAGATAAAAACATCAGTTATGTTGCGGGTATAGATGCCCGTGGTTTTATCTTTGGCGGTGCCCTGGCACAGATGTTGGGATGCGGATTTGTTCCGATTCGTAAAAAAGGAAAGCTTCCTTATACGACGTATAACGAGAAGTATGCCTTGGAGTATGGAACGGATGAGATTGAGATCCATATCGATGCTTTTGGTGAGCACGACAAGAACACCAATGTATTGCTTATTGACGATCTTATCGCAACAGGTGGAACAGCTACAGCTGCTGCTAACTTAATTAATAAAGCAGGTGCAACCTGTGTAGAAGCATGTTTTATTATGGGACTCTCTTTTTTAGACGGGATTCAAAAACTTTCTGCTGTGACACCTGTATATACCGTTATTGAAGAGGATTAATGTATATTCCAAAAGATTTTAAATTTGATGTCGATGAGAATGGTCACTTTGGCATCTTCGGGGGACGCTATGTCCCTGAAACACTTATGCCGACTCTTCTGGAGCTTGAACAAACATATAACCGCTATCGTAAAGATCCGGAATTTTGGAAAGAGGTTCACTACTACCTCAATGAGTATGTAGGTCGCCCTTCCCCGCTTTATTTTGCCCAAAATATCTCCCAAGAGTTAGGTGCAAAGATCTATCTTAAACGTGAAGATCTTAACCATACCGGAGCCCACAAAGTCAATAATGTCATTGCCCAAGGACTGTTAGCTAAAAAACTCGGCAAAAAGAAGATCATTGCTGAAACGGGTGCAGGTCAACATGGTGTAGCTACAGCTACCGTATGTGCTTTGCTTGATCTGGAGTGTGAGATCTTTATGGGTGCCAAAGATGTTGAGCGTCAAGAGCTTAATGTCTTTCGTATGAAACTGCTTGGAGCGAAGGTCAATGCTGTGGAGAGTGGCAGTCGAACACTTAAAGATGCGATGAATGATGCGATCCGTCACTGGGTGACCCATGCACGTGATACGTTTTACATCGTAGGAACCGTAGCAGGACCACACCCGTATCCACAGATGGTACGCGATTTTCAAGCAATCATCGGATATGAAGCACGTCAACAGATTTTGGATAAAGAGAACCGCCTACCCGATCATGTGATCGCCTGTATCGGTGGGGGATCCAATGCCATAGGTATGTTTGCTCACTTTATTGAAGATAAAGAGGTAGAGTGTATCGGTATTGAGGCCGGTGGTCTCGGAGTTGAGACGGACAAGCATGGTTGTTCTTTGGAAAAAGGAAGTCCGGGAGTCCTTCACGGGCAAATGTCCTATCTACTCCAAGATGATGACGGGCAAGTACTTGAAGCTCACTCAATCTCAGCAGGGCTTGACTATCCGGGAATTGGACCGGAACACGCCTTTCATAAAGATAACG
>JBFHUP010000037.1:0-9798 GCA_041589975.1 Sulfurimonadaceae bacterium
AGCAAAATCCTCAGAGGTAGCTTTATCGACTGCCTCTTGTCCATTACGGGCAATGTCGATTTCAAAACCGCCCAGATCCTCAATCAAACCTTTAAGCTGTTTTCTTACCAGTGCTGAATCATCTACAATCAATATTTTTTTCATACTACCCTAACAACTTCCCTAAATTAATCATCAAAATGACATTAACATTATCTACTTTGATGATTTCATTAAAGTAAACACTCTCCTCTTCAGGCAAAAAAAGATCACGTGAGATATTACTCACATCCTTGACTTCATCTACCAACAAACCGATGTCATTGCCCTTATATTGGCAGACCAGCATCTGACCTGCTGAATTCTCATTATATTTTAGGTTTAATTTCTCATAAAGCGAGACTACCGGAATAACCTTTCCGCGGATATTGGTTATACCCTGAACCGATTCCGGCATATCTGCTATGGTTGTAATCTCGAAATTATCAATAATTTCTACTACCTCATAGGTGTGCAGAGCATACATCTTTTCATCAAGGTAAAAACTGACAATCTCCGTATATTCACTGCTATCAAGCACATCATTACCACTGCCTTTACTATCATTTTCAATACGTGCTTCTTTACTGATAATCTTGTTAAGAACATCAACATTCACCAAAGAGATAAGCTCTTCATTTTTATGTGCAATACCGCTAATCTTGTCATCTCTAAAATTATCAGGCATCACATCGATATCACTTTGCACAAAGTCTGCAATATCTACAATACTGTCAATAAGTAGACCTACAACCCTGTTCTCAAGTTGTACAATGATGATACGATTTTCCGGTCCGCGATTAACAGGTAACTCATATATTTGACGCAGATCAATAATGACTACAATCTCTTCTCTTAAAGTGATCATACCCAGTGTCGCCGGACTGGCATCTGCCATTTCAGTAAAGGTGTTAGGTACAGTGATAACCTCACGAATACGATTAACATCAATAGCATACTGCTCGGTACCCATCATAAAAAGAAAATAGCGATTTGTCTCATTTTCGACAATTTGTCGCTTAATCTCCTCTTCATATTTATCCGTAAACTCTCTTTTTTCAAAAGTAAGTTGCTGAATGTTGGCAACCAAACGAGACAGATCCAACACTTGAATGATCTCACCTTTATATTTATATGCAGCGATAACACCATCACGGCGAAGATCTTCCTGAGGCACATATTCAATCTCATTTTGGTCCACACCGACATTGTTAATGACCTCTTCTAAAAGAATAGAATATTTACGATCATTGATTGTGGCGGATATCAAACGGGCAGCATCGGCCGTCTCATCAATATAGCTGTCTTCAAGTAATAAACGAGAGAGATCTAAAACCGTCAAAATACTACCCTCTACAGAACAAAAACCTCTTATTTGCTTAGGGGCAAAAGGAAGGGGTGTAATATCCAAAACTCTGAGGATATGTTCTATAGTATCTGTATTAATGCCAAACAAGTTATCGTTATGACGAACGATTAAGATCTCTTCAACATACATCTATTATCCTTGCTGTAATTCGTCTGCCATTGCGGCTAGATCCTCGACACCTTCAGTAATATTATGAATTGTATCAATAATAAGGTCAGATGCTTTACGTGACTCTGCCGCGTTATTAGCCGATAAATCAACTGCTTTTTGAATCTCAACAATACCGCTTAACATCTGATTAAGCCCTTCTAAATTGTTAGAATTGGTAGCTTTAATCCCTTGAAACCGGTCAAGAATCTCAACAATCGCACCCAACACTTTTTCGATTTCACTGATCAAACGGTCAATAAGAGAGGTTTCAGATTGCTGTCCAGCCAATAAGGAGTTCCAATCTTCACTAACCATCCCTACTTCATTATTCATTGATTCGACAATATCATTAATTTTATCTGTATTTTGCTCTGAATCTTTAGCCAGGTTTCTGATATCTCCTGATACAACGGCAAATCCTTTACCAAAGTCACCGGCACGAGCTGCTTCAATACTGCCTGAAATTGCTAACATATTTAACTGAATAATACTGTTAGAAATATTTCCAACGGTTTTATTCACACTTCTAGTCTCTTTCATAATCGTTACAAGTTCTGTTTCAGCACCTTGCCCCTCTTCTACCGATTTAAGGAAGTTGGCTTTAATCTGATTAAGAATAATTTTAATCTCAGAGAAGCTTGCTTTGAGTAGGTCAAAGTTACGACGTACAATCTCCAAAAGTGCATCGATGTCTTTACCATCTTCTACGGCCGTTTCAATCTTCTCTTTACTGTTAAGTGCTGATACATTCGTCTCTTGAGAAGATTGTTCAATTTCATTAAGAGAGACCTGCACCCCTTTAAGTGAGCCTTGAATCTCTTCCATCGCTGCACTAATCTGATCAGCATTGGATGCAATATCTTCGGCTGTTTTCATGGTATCTGTAGAGTATTTTAAATCTTCTGCATAACCGTTAAGGTCTTTAAGGTCTGCTTCGGTCTGACTAATCGCCTGAGCTTGAGCATCTATTGCCTGTAGAGTGTTTTCAACGGCATGGGCTATTTCTGAGGAGGATTTTGCAATTGTTTCACCCGAATCTGCAACATAAGCAACCGTATCACTTAAACGTGTTGTAAAGTTATTAACATTACGAGCCGCTTCAACAGTAAATCCTGTAATTTTTGTAAGTTCCACCAAACGAATACTAAGATTAACACCTGTTTCACCCGTCTCATCAATAATACCGGTAGTTGCAATAATGTTTCCGATAATCTTATCAATACTGACTTGAATGTTTTTAACCAATTCAGAGATATACTGGGCATTTTTCTCACTGTCACCGGCTAATGCACGTGTCTCATCAGCAACAACAGCAAAACCTTTACCATGCTCTTTAGCACGACTCGCTTCAATGGCGGCATTGAGTGCAAGTAGGTTTGTCTGGTCTGCAATTTTGGCAATGAATCCAACAGCTTCACCAATATTTTGTGAGCTCGCTTTTAACTCTTCCGCTTTTGTTGATGATTGTTTGGCTACTTTAACGGAACTTTGCATACGCTCCACACTCTCATCAATCAGACTCACCGAGTGTGCAACAATATCACCGGCACTCAGCGTTGATGTAATAGCAGTATCTACTGAGTTACTCATACGGTTAACATTAGCACCGATATTACGTACATTTTCTAAAGCTTGTTCAGCTGCACCGCTATTTTCTTCAGCTGCGGTAGCGATTTGTTCCATAGAGCTTTTAAGCTGTTCAATAGCTGAAACGCTCTCTTGAGCATTATTTAAAATCCCATTAGATACGGTAGCTAATGATTCAGCAATCTGCTGCTGCTTTGCTAAAGTTCTCTGCTTGCGTTTATCAATTGATGCTGCAGCACTTCCTACGGTCGCTGGAGCGTTATCATTTTTTACAAATGCCATGTTAAGTCCTATTAATCTAAAGTTTTGTAAAGCTCTTCAGCTTTAGCAATATCATCGCGAGAAGGTTTCGTACGAATGGATACAAAAGAGACTTTTCCACTCTTATCAACACGTTTTAGTACCGTTGCAAATACCCAATAAAATCCGCCACCTTTACGAGCATTTTTTACATAACCGGTCCAAAAACCTTTAGTAGGTGCTTTATCCCATAGGTCAGCAAATGCTGCACGTGGCATATCAGGGTGACGAACAACATTGTGAGGCTGGCCAACAAGCTCCTCTAATGTCATACCTGCAATACGGCAAAAACCATCACTTGCATAGGTCACAATACCTTTTTCATCCGTTTCTGAAAGTAAATAGAGATCGGGGTACAGCACCTCACCTGTGTCTAAATAGGTTAAGCCATCATCTTTTTTTTGTTCAGTACTCATAACACGCTCCTAAGCAAAAATTTATTCGTGCATCAACTCTATCACGATAAATCTGAAAGTTTTTTTAAACGATAACGCTTTTGGATAAATTACGTGAATTTGCCGGAAAATGTTCGTTAGATGCGATATTTTGGATCAAAAAAAGCTAATGTTAGGATTTTTTATTATAACTATAAATAATTTTATGATTTTTTGTGAGTATTTAAAAATTTTATATAAGGGGGTTTTACAAACAAGCAGAGCTTGTTTGATTTAAGAGAAACAGTGATTAGATATTGTCACGAATCTGTAATGATTGGATAAGTGCTAAATAACCGTCTCTGTTAGTACGTTTTAGGTAACGCATTAAACGTCTACGTTGACCAACAAGTTTTAAAAGACCTAAACGTGATGCATGATCTTTTTTGAATAATTTTAAGTGTTCTGTTAAATCAGCAATTCTAGCACTTAACAGTGCAATTTGAACTTCTGAAGAACCTGTGTCCTGAGCATTTTTACCGTATTTTGCAACGATTTCTGCTTTTTTCGCCGAATCTAAAGCCATAATAGCCTCCCGAATGGTATAGTTTTACTAAAGTCAGTTCTGATTTTAGAACTGTTTTACACTTTGTAGACGAATTCTATCCCATCTAATATTAAAAATACGTAAAGTAATCTTTCTATTTTTCTATCACTTTTATTTAATGTAATTCATCTTGTTATAAGATGCTTTTTGTATAATCTTACTTTTAACGATCTAACTATAATTTAGGAAAAATTCTATGCTTTTAACTCGTGCGAGCGAATATGCTCTTTTAGCCTTAATTATTTTAGCCAAAGAAAAAGATCCTATTGGAGCAGATAAACTCTCGGAACGTCTTAGTATTTCGAAAAGTTTTTTAGCCAAAGTCCTGCAAAACCTTGCTAAAGATTCTATTTTGGACTCATTTAAAGGTGTTAGAGGCGGATTTGCTCTAGCTCGACCTACCAAAGATATCACATTGACTCAGATAATGAAGGCATCTGAAGGTAAGGCACCTGCTGTTTTTGATTGTAGTCCTTCTAAAGAGAACTGTCCTTCAGACAATGCAAACAATTGTCGTGTGTGGCCGGTTCTGAATAACCTGCAAGTCAAGATTGATGACTTTTTGGATAATTTATCTTTGGAAGACATCATGCAAGACCCTAATGCCTTAAAGCAAAACGTTGGCTAAGCAAAACCCTGCCTTGAAACTGCTTATGCCGTTTTTTAAAACGGTAGCAGGTTCAAAGGATATGACCATTGTCATCTTCGTTATGGCTATTTTGGCCATAATTATCGTGCCGCTTCCCGGTGCGATGCTCGATTTTCTTCTTACGATTTCGATTGCGGTTGCTGTTTTAATACTTTTAATCTCACTTTATATTCCCAAACCAACCGATCTGACAACCTTTCCGACACTAATTTTAATCATTACACTCTTTAGGCTGGCACTCAATATTGCAACCACGCGTATGATCCTTTCTAAAGGACATGAGGGTCCGGAACAAGTTAGTAGCATCATCACAAGCTTTGGTAATTTTGTGGTAGGCGGTAATTATGTCATTGGTATTATTGTCTTTTCTATCTTGGTACTGATTAACTTTATGGTTATTACCAAGGGTAGTGGACGCGTCGCTGAAGTAGCTGCCCGTTTTACGCTTGATTCGATGCCGGGTAAACAGATGGCTGTTGATGCAGACCTTAATGCGGGTCTGATTGAAGAACCTGAAGCCAGACGCCGCCGTGAGGCCATCATCCAAGAAGCCAACTTTTATGGAGCTATGGACGGTTCGAGCAAATTTGTCAAAGGGGATGCCACAGCAGGTATTATCATTACGATCATCAATATCATCGGTGGTTTCTTGGTGGGTATCTTTCAATTTGACCTGACAGCCAGTGACAGTGCAGCTACGTATACCATCTTAACTATTGGTGATGGTCTGGTATCACAAGTCCCTGCGTTGATCGTTTCGACGGCTACGGGTATTATCATCACACGTTCGACCAAAGAGGATGCCGGCAATTTTGCCGAAGGAGCAGTGAATCAACTGGTCAGTGACTATAAGGTTATGACCATTGTGGGTTCGATTATGCTGCTTTTTGCTATCGTACCGGGACTTCCTACTGCCTCTATGGGCTTTGTGGGTCTGATTTTTATGGGTCTTTCGCTTATGATGTTTACTAAAGAGAAAGGGTACATACCTTTTGTCTCAGACTATATGAAAAAACGGGGTAAAAAACCTGGCGGCAAGCCATCTGCAGGCGGTGAAGCTATCTCTACAGGCGAGGGTGTCAAGCAGGAGAAAAAACTGCCACAAAAGTCTCCTGAAACGATTAAACAAGAAGAGGAAGCCGCCCTTGAAGATATTCTTAAAACTGAGATGCTTGAATTGACATTGGGGTATGAATTGATTCGGCTTGCAGACAATTCCCAAGGTGGGGATCTTCTTGATCGTATCCGATCCATGCGTCGCAAGATTGCATCAGATTTTGGTTTCTTAATGCCACAAGTTCGTATCAGAGATAATCTGCATCTAGAACCTCGTAACTACCAGATCCTTTTAAAAGGTTCCGATATCGGTTCAGGTGAGATCTATCCTGATAAGTTTATGGCTATGGATAGCGGTATGGCCATGGAGACCCTTCAAGGTATCGATGCCAAAGAACCGGCCTTTGGTTTGGATGCTGTCTGGATCAATCTGGATCAAAAAGAGAATGCTATTATGGATGGGTATACCGTCGTTGATCCGGCAACCGTCATCTCAACCCATATGAGTGAACTGGTCAAACAGTATGCCGAAGAGCTGCTTACCCGTCAAGAGACGCAATCACTGATTGATAAACTCAAAGAGAACTACGAAGTCGTGGTCACCGATCTACTTAACCACGCTTCTGTGGGTCTGGTACAAAGAGTACTTAAACAGCTGCTGCATGACAAGATCCCGCTTAAAGATATGCTGACGATCTTAGAGACCATTGCCGATGTTGCCGAAATAACCAAAAATGTGGATGTACTAGTAGAGCATGTCCGTGCCGCACTCTCACGTGTCATTACCAATTTGTATAAAAATGAAAAGGGCGTTATTTCTCTGCTTTCATTTGATACCCAAACTGAACAAAGATTGCTTGAAGTACTACAAGACAATGACGGAACACGCCAACTGATGCTCAATGTTCAACAGATCAATGCCTTGATTGAAGCCATCAGTGAAGCTGCTGCTGCAGTACTTCAAATGGGTCACCCTCAAGCTGTACTTATCGTTGATCCGATGCTGCGTAAAGCTGTTGCCGATATTATAGAGAAGTTCTCTTTACAAATTGTCGTGCTTTCTCATGCTGAAGTATCTCCTTCAGCTCAATTTGAAGTGCTGGGATCCATCTCGGCAGATCTCGACCAATAAACTTTTAAGGGAGGAATTATGACCCATACACGAACCACCTACCATCTATCACATATTGATTTAGATGGCTACAGCTGCCAACTGGTGACTCATGAAATTTTCCAAGATATCGTCTACTTTAATGCCAATTATGGTCCTGAAGTCATGACCAAGATCAAAGAGATTTTACGACTTATCGATGAAGCCAAAAAGCCGTGTAATATTTTGATCAGTGATCTCAATCTAACGCTGGATGAGTCGAAATATCTGGACAGAGCTGTTAAGGACCGTAATATTAAAGGAATGGAGATCGACCTGCTGCTTTTGGATCATCATGGTAGCGGTCAAGAGAGTGCCGATCAGTTTGAGTGGTATGTACTTGATACCGCACGAAGTGCGACCAAGATTGTCTACGAGTATGGATTAGAGCATTGGGATATCTCTGAAGCTATTCAAGCGTGGATGACCCCTTATGTTGCTATTGTTAATGCGGTAGATATCTGGCTGATGCATGAACATGAGAACTTTGAGTATGGCAAGGTCTGTTTAACACTGCTTTCAGGGGCTAAAGAGCTTTCTCGTTATATCTTTGACAAAGAGGATAGAGAGTACAAGTTTGCCCTGCTTAAAGAGGCTGCCACTATGACACAGCTTGAAGATGCACCGATTGTCTTAGATGAACGTATCCATTTTATGAAAAAAGCCTTTTTCAAAGAGGATAAAAACAACACCCTTGATGGTCTGGCCACAGCTTATATCGTAAAACTCATCGGTCAATATAAAGATCTTTTTACTATTAACTTCCGTGGGTATAAAGGGATTTTGACCTACTCATTGGGCAATACCTCCATCGTCGGTAATGGTATCTTAAGAGCGAACAGTGATATCGATTTTGTTGTTGATGTCAGTGGACGCGGAACCATGAGTCTCAGAGCTGATAACAAGATCAATGTCGCCCAATTGGCCAAAGAGCTGGCCGGCGGAGGAGGACATCCTAATGCCAGTGGCGGAAGGCTTAAAAACTTTAAAGAGATGTTTCTTTACCATGATGTTAAAACATTTTTTGAAACAGAACTTCGCAACATCGAAGCAAACTCATCCATCCCTTTAAATACTATCTAAATCTCGTGACAGATCGTTACGAGTTTATCTTCATTTTTATAAGAGTCGCTAGCTTGTAGCGTCCCTTTATCAAAAATACCATCATCGTTTTGATGATCAAGCAGCATCGCATCTTCGATTTTGACATTGTCAAAACAGACAGCGGTTCCTGCCATATGCGGCATACTTTTTTGCGATGTCTTGGAAGCTTTACCAGAGAGTGCTCCTTGAACCACAAACATTTTGCCATTGAGTGCATGATTGAGTGTCGCGTCAGAAGCATCACCCGTTAAAATTCCCGCTTTTCTCAGGTGTCTCAGTACCATTTTAGACTCTTCAGCACTAATGACGCCATCCTCATTACCTTTATGTTTTAATGCCGTTGCAATAACAGAACTTCCATCATCACCCGGCAATTGGTCATAGCGGTCTTCGTAAGTATAAATAGCTGTACTGACATTGGAAAAGTCACTCATGACACGTTTGAGTTTGGCATTTCGTATGATCTCTTGACCTTTAAGTATAGCTCCTGTTAACAAACCTATAACTATCAATACAATGGAGAGTTCCACGAGGGTAAAAGCACTCTTTTTTTTCAACATCATCTATCCTTTAAATCGTTGCTACAATATCAAAAATAGGACCCATAAGCCCCAGCATAATAAGAGCAAACACTGCACCTACAAATATTATCATAGCAGGTTCAATAATTTTTGTCATCTCAGTTGTGGATGATTCCACATTATGCGTATAGTAACGAGATACAGTATACAGCTGAGATTCTAAATCACCACTGTTTTCTCCCATATTTAACATACGAATGGTAAAAGCGTTGTAAAGCTTTTCTTTCTGTAACGCTTGTGAAAAAGAGTCCCCCTGTTCCAAGTGTTTGGCAATGCTTTTCATGCTCTCTTGGTAAACAATGTTTTCAATATTATCCCCTACCAGTTTGATTGCTTGAAACAGTGAGGTACCTGTAGAGAGGGAAAGTGATAAAAACTCAGTGATATAAGCTACATTAAGATTTTTTACAATGGGACCAAATAGCGGAACTATCAAAAGTTTTGCGTGGAGCTTTTTACGAAAGTGCCACGAATGCTTTTGAGCCTGCCACAGAGTCAAAAGGATAAGAGCCACACCTATAAAAACATAAAGATAACTGCGGCTTACAAGATCACTAATGAGTATCAAAGCCTGTGTGAGCCAAGGTAGCTGCAACTCCATGCTGGCAAACATCTCTGCCATCTGAGGCAATACAAAAGTAAACCACAAAACAATAGCGATACATGCAATAATAAAAACAGTCACGGGATAGATCAAAGCCAGTTTCACTTTAGTCTTGAGTGCAGAACTTTGAATCAAAAACTGCTTGGCTTTTTTCAAGGTCTCGGCCAATGCTCCCGTCTCTTCTCCAATACGTATCAGATAAATGGTTGAAAAACCAAAAAGTTTATGAAAAGGCTTGAGGCTTGAAGA
>JBFHUP010000038.1:0-9757 GCA_041589975.1 Sulfurimonadaceae bacterium
CCTCATCATCAAACCCAACTTCATCTAAAAAAGCAAAGCGTGTTTCAAATCCGGCATCTTGGGCTATCTTTTCAAGCAGTCTGGTGGTGACCTCTTCTTCGGAATTCCCTTCAATGGAAGAAAAGAGTATCTTCCAGCCATCATAAAACTGATCGAAATCCGCAGGATCCTCAAAAAGCATGACCAAACGTTTGAAATTATCCATAATTGCTTCATAAACATTATTGAACTGCATCGCTTCATCTAGACCATTATTTTTCAATAATGCCCACTGTAAAATGGCTGTCTCAAAAAGCCCTGTGGGTGTATCGGCATTAAACTCGATGAGCTTAATCGGCTTACCGTCAATACCGCCAGCAAAGTCAAATCGGCCATAAAGGTGCCAATGCACATCATTTTCCCATGACTTTTTGATCGTATCAACCAAATTAAACGGAATCCCTATCTCAAAAAAGAGATCCTTATCAATAACATATTGGGCCGCTTTGACAAACATATCATAGATGGCATTAGCCGCTTCATAATAAGCGTCACACTCATTTTGCGAGACCTTAACCAGGTCACTGGCGATATAATCTGTCCCGTCACTGTCTGTATGCCAGTCAAGTCCTATCTCTTCAAGAACCTCTCGCTCGATAGGTTGAACCTGTTGAAGTTTTACCACGACTTAGCCTCCAAAAAATCCGCCGGAACGTTGACTGCTGCTTCCCGATTTACTGAAAAACCCTTTTTTAGAAGAGGACTTTTTGGCCGCTTGTTCACGTTTAAACGCTCTGGCACGTGAGCTTGTTGCATAGTTATTTCTCTGGAAGTTTTTGTTACCCATAAGTTGATTGGCAATCATATTACCCAAAATCGAACCTGCAGCTACAGCTAAGATCGTTGAACCCAATCCCATACCGCCACTGTTGTTTTGTGTCGCCTCAGAAGTCCCCTCTTGTACTTTTTTATACTCCTCTTGGGCAATCTGTTTGATCTCCTCTTGTGAAAGACGCTTTAATGTACCATCCTTTTGCTCTACCACGACTTGTGTCGGACCTGCCGTAGGTTCTTCACTAATGACTTCATATTTTCCTGTTGGCAACTCTTTGACAATAATAAATTTATTTTCATTAATACTTTGGTCTTTTTGTTCGGAACACCCTGTAAGGGCCGACACCACGACCAAAGACATTGAGCCTAACACAGCTCCGTTGCCAAAGTTTCTAATATGCTTCATCAATCTTTCCTTTATTAAATATCATCGTTCGGTTATTTTCATCATTAAGCAGATAGTAGTTGGTTCTGCCTTCATAGAGCAATACCCCTTTATAGGTCCAAGGCTTTTGTTTAATATAAAAAGGCTCTGTGGCGAACATCTGTGTACCTACACTCAAACCCACTGCTGGTATCAAAGTTGCCATAGCTAAAAGTGTTGAGGCAATGATAAGCAGTGCAGCGACCCGTTTAAAAGGTGATATAAACAGTATTGCACAGCTAAGACCAAAAATCCAAAACAAAATCCACGATATCTTATCCACAAAGATCACATTAAAGTACTCTTCGATCTCATAATGATCTATATAGCCCAGTTTGATACCGATAAAAAAGAAAAAAGCAGGCAAAAGCGGTGTCACCAGCGTCAAAAAAACAAAAGATAAAACTCTACTCATCGCAATCTCTTTTTAGATGTTCGTGAAAGCCGGTACATGGTGGAACCGGCAGCCTCATAAAACCCGCGTCTATCTTTAACAATTATATCTGATTTTTTAAAAGCGAGGGCTTCATCAAAAGAAGCCTTGGTATCATTGGCAGAGCTCGAATAAAGCGGTCCCATCTGTTTGAGCAAGCCATGATGCAAATTATGTTTGTCCACGACTCTAAAAGAGCGGCCGTTATTTAAAACAAAGGTACTTTTTTTAGCCCGTCTAATCATGGCACGAAACTTAGGTGGTGTTCGCGTCAGCGTCGCAAGATCTTTAAAAGAGGCAACCGTTTGTAAAACTTTTTGATTAACGTCTCGCCTCTTGGCCCGATTAATACGTTCGCTGCTTTTTGATAAATAACCAACCGTCGTATCGCTTTGGGCTAAATATAACATGGCTTAGTTAAGATAGTCTTGCAGAGCTTTTGGATCTTTCAGATCTTGGTTTTTCATACCGGCTAAAGCTTCTATTGTTGCTTGGGCAGCTGAAACTGTCGTAAAGTATGGGATCTTGGTTCTTAAAACTGTTTGACGGATCTTACGAGCATCCTCTTTGGTTGCTTGAGAATCAACAGTATTAATAACCATATCGACTTCGCCGTTTCTCAGGCTATCTTCGATATTAGGACGTCCCTCAGAAATCTTAAGTACCGATTTTGATTCAATACCCGCTTCAGCCAACACTTTATGTGTACCACCTGTTGCAACAATTTTAAAACCGTTTTTAATCAATCCTTCGGCTATCTCAACGCCCTTATGTTTATGAAGATCTGTCAGTGATAAGAAACAAGTACCTTCGGTTGGGATATTATTTCCCGAAGCCAATTGGGCTTTGGCAAATGAGATACCAAAGTTATCCGAAACACCCATTACCTCACCTGTAGATTTCATCTCAGGACTTAAAAGCAGATCTGCCCCGTAAAGTTTGTTAAATGGGAAAACCGCCTCTTTGATAGAGACATGACCTTTAAGTTTTGGCTTAAGTACCCCGCCCTTATCCTCTACGATCTTATATTTATCATAAAACTTCAATGAGTCACGCAGTGATTCACCAAGCATCACACGGGTGGCTACTTTAGCCAGCGGCATGCCCGTCGCTTTGGATACAAACGGCACGGTACGACTTGCACGAGGATTGACTTCAATGAGATAGAGCTCATTTTCATAAATAGCATACTGGATATTTAAAAGACCTACAACACCCAGACCCATGGCAATCGTCTTGGTTTGCTGTTCAACCGTATGGAGCATCTCATTAGATACTGAAACAGTAGGAAGAGAACAGGCACTATCACCAGAGTGAATACCCGCTTCTTCAATATGCTGCATAATAGAACCGATATAGACATCTTTACCGTCACATATAGCATCGACATCAAGCTCAATGGCATCATTTAAAAACTTATCAACCAATACCGGAGAGTCGTTGGAAACTTCAACAGCCATCTCCATATAAGTACGCAGCTCTTCATCCGAATAAACGATACGCATCGCACGACCACCTAAAACAAAAGATGGACGAACCAAAACCGGGTAACCAATATCCCTGGCAATCGTTAATGCCTCATCTTTAGTCGTTGCTGAACCGTTTTCAGGTTGTTTCAGACCATGCTCTACGACAAAAGATGAGAACTTCTCTCTATCTTCAGCCAGATCAATAACGCGTGCAGAGGTTCCAATGATATTGGCTCCGATCATCGTAAGCGGTTTTGCCAACTTTAGTGGCGTTTGACCGCCAAAGTGTACAATAATACCATCCGGATTTTCACGTTCAATCACTTCTCTTACATGTTCGAAATCAATCGGCTCGAAGTAAAGCACATCTGATGTGTCATAATCTGTGGAAACAGTTTCCGGATTACAGTTATACATGATCGATTCAACATCCATCTCATTGAGTGCAAAAGCTGCATGCACACAGCAGTAATCAAACTCAATACCTTGACCGATACGGTTTGGTCCACCACCTAAGATAAGCACTTTTTTCTTTTCACTTGGACGGGGGCTATTAGGAACTTTTGTAATATTGGTTGTAGAGTACAAGTAAGGCGTTAAGGCTTCAAATTCAGCCGCACAGGTATCAACTTCATTGTACTCTAATGAAATACCCAATTTTTTACGGGCATTAAAAAGGTCATTTTCACTAAACTCAACATTATCTTTTTTGCGGATAATTTCAGCAATTTTAGCATCAGAAAAACCATAGGTTTTCGCTTGACGCAACAAAGGTTCATCATTTAAAATATCCAAGTTGACCTTATCTTCAAAGATTACCAACTCTTCAAGCTGATATAAAAACCATGGGTCAACCGCACAGATATCAAAAAGCTCTTCAACGGTAAGACCGCGTCTAAAGCCTTCAACAATATTTAAGATACGCTGATCATTAGGACGACGAATCTCACGTTTAAGCTCTTCTAAATCCATATCCACTTCATCAAAACCTGTCAGACCTGTTTCCAGTGAGCATAGAGCTTTTTGGATCGACTCTTTAAAGGTACGACCAATCGCCATAACCTCACCTACAGATTTCATCGATGTAGAAAGTGTGGACTCAGCTTCTGGGAATTTTTCAAATGTAAAACGCGGGATCTTTGTTACTACATAGTCAATGACCGGTTCAAAACTTGCCGCTGTTCCTGTGATATCATTTTTAAGTTCATCCAGTGTAAAACCAACCGCTAACATCGTTGCAATCTTTGCAATCGGATAACCTGTAGCTTTAGAAGCAAGAGCTGATGAACGTGATACACGAGGGTTCATCTCAATAACAATCATACGACCTGTTTTGGGGTCCACTGAAAACTGAACGTTTGATCCCCCTGTATCAACGCCCACTTCACGTAAGATATCAAAAGAGGCATTACGCATACGTTGATACTCTTTATCTGTTAACGTCAGAGCAGGAGCAACCGTGATACTGTCACCCGTGTGGACACCCATCGGGTCAAAGTTCTCGATCGAACAGACGATGATACAGTTATCTTTATTATCTCTGATAACCTCCATCTCATACTCTTTCCAACCAAGAAGTGACTCTTCGATAAGGATCTCTGAAACCGGAGATTCAGTAAGACCGCGTTTAGCAAGCTCTTTAAATTCATCGATATTATAAGCCACACCCGAACCGCCTCCGGCTAGGGTAAAGGATGCACGGATAATAAGTGGAAAGCCGATACGCTCAGCCACTTCAATCGCTTCATCCATATTATGGGCATAAGCAGATTCAGGTAGGTCCATGCCCAGTTTGATCATCGCATCTTTAAAGGCTTGTCGATCTTCACCTTTTTTTATCGCTTCAGGGTGAGCACCTAAAAACTCCACACCCTCAAGCATCCCTTTTTCATACATGGTCATCGCAGCATTAAGTGCCGTCTGACCACCCATGGTAGGTAGAACGGCATCGACATTCTCTTTTTTTATGATCTTCGCAATAACATCAATATCTATAGGCTCAATATACGTTCGGTCTGCAAATTCAGGATCCGTCATAATGGTTGCGGGATTAGAGTTGATAAGTACTACACGATACCCCAACTCTTTAAGTGTTTGAACCGCTTGTGTACCAGAGTAATCAAATTCGCAGGCTTGCCCAATAATAATAGGACCAGAACCAATAATTAAAATCGTATTTATGTCGGTGCGTTTTGGCATTATTTACCCTATAGAAAAATTTAGATATTTTAACGAAAGGGTGCTTAAAAAAAGCTCTATATGAAGTGAAGACTTTGAAGTTTTTCCAATAGCTAAAAAAGTCTAAGAAAACTAAAATGAAGAAGCCAAACGATAACAACACTGCATTTATGTAAAATCGTCTAAGTGCGGTCACTGCACGCAAGCCCGCTGCTAACCAGCATTAAAACGCAGTGCATGCGAGATACTAAATACCGAGTCGCAAACGAACTCAGCGTTAGCGTAGGGAAAGTGGCATTGCTTCTTTCCCGTATTATTTAATAGTTTTCATAACCGGATGAAAACTCTGATCTAACACGTGAAAATAACCAAGATTAAGAGTATCGGCAAAGGGTTCAATAATAGCTGTTTGAAACCCTTGAGATTGTGTAAAAGATTTAACACGTCCCACAGGAATACCTTCATAAAAAAGTTGATCAAGCCCTGAAGTTTTGACTTCATCTCCGACTTTAATCTTCATCCACGTCGGAATAAACTCAACAAGCATCTCATCACTGTTTTTACCTCGTGCAATTCCCGGTGCTTTATTGGCTCCAATATAGACGGCATAGGAGCACTTATGGTCTCCATTAAGTAAGGCTTGGGGTTTACCCAGTTTTTCAATCACGATACCCGCAGATTCGCCATTTCGCACAAGGCCATACATCTTACTTTTGTTGAAGTCTTGCATATCAAGCCACACTTTGTTTCGGTCACCAAATTTTGCGTAAGAGATGGCTCGGGCAAGTTGGACTGTGGTTCTGTTGATATCAGCTCTTTTTTTATTCGAAGCGATAATGGCATTAAGTTCTGCTGCTATGGATTGTAAAAGCAGGTGATCTTTTTCGTATTTTTTGTTCTGTTCTCTTAAAGCAATAATGGTATCTTGTTGTGAGAAGTGTTCATCAATGGTCTCTTCAATGGATTCAACAACACTCCAGTAACTGTTCTTAATCCCATTGAGGCCTTCTAAAAAATAATCATGTAAGGGATTGGTATATCGAATCGCCCCGGCAAGCAGGGCCAAGGTAATAAGAAGTACGGTCACATGATCTTTATTCATCTACTACTGTTCTGAAAGGTGTTGAAGTAGATCAATCTCTTCTAATGCACGTCCTGTACCTCTAGCAACCGCTAAAAGTGGCTCTTCTGCAACAAATACAGGAATTTTAACGATATCAGAGACATATTTATCTAGTTTACGGATCAGTCCTCCGCCACCAGTAAGGATAATTCCATTTTGTACAATATCACCAGCTAGATCCGGTGGCATAAGTTCTAAGATATCACGGATCGCTTCAACAATCTCACGAAGCGGCTCTTTCATCGCTTCTCTAACATCCTCACTTGTCATTTCAATAGAAGAAAGAAGCCCTTCTACTTGGTCACGACCATTGACAATGGTAGAAAGTTTTTCATCTAATGGCACAGCAGTACCTATGTTAATCTTAATCTCTTCAGCGATTCTTTCACCGATCAAAAGGTTGTATTTTTTCTTGACATAATCAACGATAGCTTGGTCAATCTTATCACCCGCGACACGGATCGATTTAGAGATCACCAGACCCCCTAATGAGATAACACCGATCTCTGTTGTACCCCCACCGATATCAACCACGAAGTTACCTTGTGGTTCACGGATATCAAGTCCTGCACCGATCGCTGCTGCCATTGGCTCTTCGATTAAGAATACTTCTCTAGCACCCGCAGACATCGCTGATTCACGAACGGCTTTTCTTTCAACCTGAGTCAAACCGTAAGGGACACAGATGATAATACGTGGAGAAATCAGTGTACGACGACCGTGGGCTTTTTCGATAAAACGACGGATCATCTTCTCTGTCATATCAAAATCTGCGATAACCCCGTCACGCATTGGACGGATCGCTTGAATATTGCCCGGTGTCTTACCGACCATCTCTTTAGCTTCTAAACCAACTGCTAAAATCGTTTGATCTCCGTAGCGTTCACGCTTGACAGCAACAACAGAAGGCTCATTGATAATAATACCGCGTCCTTTTGAGATTACCAGTGTATTTGCAGTACCTAAATCGATCGCAAGATCGTTTGAAAACATACCTACTAATTTGTTCCAGATCATTTATACTTTCCTATGCAGTTTTTTTGTTATTATTTTTTTTGATATAAACAGGTTTCGTTCCACTTTCTACCATCTCTTTGGTGATGACGACATCATAGCCTGCGTAATCAGGCAGTTCATACATGATATCAACCATCATCTCCTCCAAGATAGAGCGTAACCCGCGTGCTCCTGTTTTGCGTTCAATCGCTTTTGAAGCAATCGCTTTTAAGGCATCCTCTTCAAAAGTAAGCTTTACATCATCAATAGCAAAAAGCTTTTTATATTGACGTACCAGTGAATTTTTTGGCTCCGTTAAAATTCGAACCATATCTTCGACTGAGATCTCATTGAGAGATGCTAAGATCGGAAGACGTCCAATCAATTCAGGAATCAGACCATATTTAACCAGATCATCCGGTTCGACCATCTCTAAAGTCGCTTCTCGCTCTTTAGCAGATTTTTTCTCATGGTTAAAGCCCAAGACATTAGAACCCATACGTTTTTGAATCAGTTCTGTCAGACCGTCAAAAGCTCCGCCACAGATAAAAAGAATATTGGAGGTATTAATCGTAATAAAGTCTTGATTAGGGTGCTTTCTTCCACCTTTTGGCGGGATATTGACTTCTGCACCCTCAATGATCTTTAAGAGTGCCTGCTGTACACCCTCACCCGATACATCACGGGTGATAGAGCGATTTTCACTCATACGGGATATCTTATCCACTTCATCAATAAATACGATACCGTTTTGAGCCCGCTCAACATCACCATCAGCAGCTTGCAGAAGTTTGGTCAAGATATTTTCCACATCTTCACCCACATAACCTGCCTCTGTCAGACTAGTTGCATCGGCAATAGCAATAGGCACGTTAAGGATACGGGCAATCGTTTGTGCCATAAGTGTCTTACCCGAACCCGTTGGACCGATAAGTAAGATATTAGACTTGGATAATTCAGTATCATCATCTGTGGTATCCAGATGTTTCAAGGTACGTTTAAAGTGATTGTAAACCGCTACGGAAAGGATCTTTTTTGCATGCTCCTGACCTATAACATAAGTATCTAGAAAAGCATGCAGCTCTTTTGGCGGAACGACTTTATGCTCAAAAGAGCTCTCGCTACTTTCACTTTCAATCTCTTCTTGATCTCCAAATAAAATCTTATAACCGTTAACGATACAATGTTCACAGATATAGACATTATCCCCAGCAATAAGCGGATTGGTTTCACTTTCAACTGATTTACAAAAACTGCACTCTCTTTGTTTCACATCTTTTCCTTCTACTATCTCTCGTAGTTAATACCACGCGTAGTATTAATAACAAACTCTGCAAGCTCTAAAACACTCTTGGAGTTGCTGTTTTGTAAAAGCTCTTTTGCAACTTCACCTAAAGGACGTCCCGATTTAAAAAGCTCTTTATAAGCTGCTTTGACCGGATCGATTTCTGACTTATCGAGATTACGACGCAGTCCTGTTAAGTTAAGCCCTCTTAAGGTAGCACGATTACCTTCTGCCATACAAAAAGGCGGAAGATCTTGTGTCAAGACAGAACCTCCGGCCACCATTGCATAAGAACCGATCTTACAAAACTGGTGTACCGGTGACAGACCGCCGATAACCACATGATTACCAATCTCTACATGGCCTGCCAGGGTTGCGGCATTGGCAAAGATACAGTTATCTCCGATCTGTACATCATGCCCCACATGTACATAACCCATAAACAGATTATTATTCCCGATCTTCGTGACACTGCCGCCACCCTTGGTTCCCGGATTAAAAAGTGTAAACTCACGGATCGTATTATTATCTCCGATGATTAACTCAACATCCTCTCCTGCAAATTTCAGATCCTGAGGAATCGATCCGATCACCGCATGAGAAAAGATCTTATTATTCTCACCAATCGTTGTCTTACCGTAGATACATGCTCCTTGAGCAATGCTAGTACCTTTACGAATCACGGCCTGAGATGATACAAAGGCATAAGGAGCAATCGACACACCCTCATCAATAATAGCACCCTCTTCAATAATGGCAAGTGGTGAAATCAACTCTTTTTGACTCAAGGCTATTTATCCACAATCATTGCTTTAAGCTCAGCTTCGGCAACCAGTTTGCCATCCACATACGCTTTTCCGTCAAGCACCCAAACGGTCCCTTTGTTTTTCATCAGACCGATTTTGTACTCAAGTTTATCTCCAGGTACTACAGGGCTTCTAAACTTCGCTCCGTCAATACTCATGAAATAAACAACTTTACCAGTAACATCAAGATCCGGTTCTTTGGCAATCATTGATTGAAATGCCAAAATACC
>JBFHUP010000039.1:0-9752 GCA_041589975.1 Sulfurimonadaceae bacterium
ATGAAATTGCACTTTCTTATTGGGAAAATAAGAATGACATCCAAAGATGGAAGCAGAATTTAGAGCATAAAGAAGCCCAACTATTAGGTAAATCACGATGGTATAGCAGTTATACGAGTGAGATTGCAGAGATTATAAGTAGTAGAAGTCATGAAGGGAATATATGAACTTTGAGGTTGCAAAAGTCAATTATTACGATCAACTTCATGCTCAGAATCTTGTTTCATTGATGGATTATTATGCTCAGGATCCTATGGGTGGTGGAAAAGCTTTAAAAGAGGATGTCAAAAAAAATCTTGCTAAACAACTTTCAAAACTTTCTCACGCTTTTTCTGTCATGGCTTTTGCTGATGGTAAAGCAATAGGGTTGATTAACTGTTTTGAAGCTTTTTCAACTTTTGCCTGTAAGCCTTTAATCAATATTCATGATGTTATCGTATTAAAAGAGTACAGAGGGCAGGGTGTGGCTCAGATGATGTTGCAAAAGGTTGAAGATGTGGCTCGAGATAAAGGGTGTTGTAAGATAACCTTAGAGGTCTTAAGCGGTAATGAAAAAGCGAAATCCAGCTATAAAAAGTTTGGTTTTCGTGACTATGAACTCGATCCCAAGATGGGGACCGCTCTGTTTTGGGAGAAACAGCTTTAGTTATTCCATGCGAGATAGGATGCGTCCTAGCTCTTCGGGGTTGTTTGATGCTTTTAAGGCATCCTCTTTCGTGATTTTTCTTTCTTGGACAAACTTCGTTAGCTCTTGAGTCTGCGTTGTCATGCCTGTCTCATTTTGGTTAAGTTGCATCTGAGAGTAGATTTGGTGTACTTTATCTTCACGGATTAGGTTTGAGATCGCTGGATTGGTGATAAGGATCTCTTGAGCGGCAACGCGTCCACCACCGATCTTTGGAATGAGTGATTGCGAGATCGAAGCTACGATACCCGTTGCCAGTTGGGCACGTATTTGTGCCTGTTCGGTACCGTCAAATACATCGATGATACGGTTGATGGTCTGAGGGGCTGATTTGGTATGAAGGGTCCCAAAGACAAGATGCCCTGTCTCTGCTGCTGTTAGAGCTGATTCGATCGTTTCTCTGTCACGCATCTCACCGATCAAAATGATATCCGGGTCTTCACGCAGGGCAGATTTTAGGGCTCTGGCAAATGAAGCGGTATCGGAGCCTACCTCACGGTGAGAAAAAAGCGATTTTTTATTGATATGGACAAACTCTACCGGGTCTTCAACCGTTAAGATATGAGCATTTTGTGTCTCATTGATCTCATTAAGCATTGCAGCCAGAGTTGTTGACTTACCAGAACCTGTAGGTCCTGTTACAAGAATAAGCCCTTTTTCACGTTTGATAAGCTCTTTAAAGACCTCTGGAGCTCCCAGTTGGTCGAGTGAAGGGATCGTTGTAGGAATCACACGAAAGGCTGCTGCCATGTCATCAAGCGTTTTATAGTAGTTGCCACGAAAACGACCGACATTAGGGATCTTCAGAGCAAAGTCAAGTTCGTTTTCTTCCTCAAATTGCTTTTTTTGTTTATCTGTCAAGAGGCCGTAACACATCTCTTGGATCATTTTGCCATCCAGTACGGGTGTGTTGACCTTAGTAAGTTTTCCATCTTTTCTAAGCTGTACTTCACTACGACTTACCAAATGTAAATCTGATGCTCCATGAGCCACAACAGATTTAAGCAGTCCTCGGATATCCAGAGCCTTGGATGGTTGTTCTTGTGTCTCACTCATGATAGAAAAACTCCTTCATAGTTGTTTTGGTCAAAGCCGACAATGACATCATCTTGGTACTCAATGACCGGGCGTTTGACTAAAAGCGGTTCTTTATGCATCCAGTTGATCTTATCATTATCAGAAAGATCCTCTTTGGCAAGTCCGAGATCTTTGTAAGTACGGCTTCGGTTGTTAAAAAGTTTTTTGAGATCATTTCTACTTGCCCAGTTGTGCAGCTGGTCTGTTGAAGGAACCGTTTGTTTAAAGTCAACAAACTCGATCTCTAAGTTGTTTTCCTTAAAGAACTTCAGGGCCTTTTTAACGCTGTCGCAGTTTTTAATGCCATAAACCGTAATCATGTTTACTCGATGATCTTTGGTACGGTAAAGCTGTGGTTCTCACTTTTAGGGGCATGATCAAGGATCTGGTCAGCGATGGCTGTTGATTTTTGGATCTCATCAGCTCTGAGTTTTGTTGCTGCATCACTCATAGTGAATTTTGTCGCTTCATCGCTGGTGTCAATATCACTGATGTTTTCTACAAAAGAGAGGACATTTTGGAGTTGTTCAATTGTCTCTTGACGTTTATCTTCAGCAATTTCTAGGTTGGAAAGTTTTTCTAATCGTTTAAGCAGGTCGTTATCAACGTTCATGGAAGGTTGTGTCCTTAAATCTGTTTTTGTCATTATAGCAGATTAAAAAACAAACCGTTGTTAAATCAGAATCAGCGTACAATACGCTGTTTTAAATAGCTCTTTATAATAGCTTGGCTAGAATATCAGCAAAAGACTTTTTCAATGAGAAGTCTAATTCTAATAAGGACACATCTTGAGTATCAAAGAGAATGTTAAGAGTATCAAAGAGGGTCTTAATAGCGAAGAAAAACTTTTTGCAACTGCGGTAAATTTTGAAAAATATTATAAAAAATATAAGTTTATTATCTGGGGTGTTGTTGCTGCAGTTATCGCTTATTTTGTCGTAAGTAGTATTAATGCGTCATCAGAAAAAGAGCGTATTGCGAAAGCCAATGCAGCTTTTTCTGCTTTGATGGCTAACAGTGATGATACACAAGCTTTAGAGACGTTAAAGCAAAACAGCAGCAGTTTGTATGATCTGCACCGTTTTAGAGAGGCTATGAATGCTTCTGATGTCAAAACGCTTAAAGAGCTTCGTGATTCTAAGGCCTTTGGTATTGCAGATATGTCCAAGTATCAGTATGCGATTCTAAGCGGTGATCAGGTTGCTTTAGAAGATTATGTCAACGACAAACCGATCTACTTTAAAGATATCGCTATTTTAAATGTCGCTGCCAATTACATTAAGCAGTCACGATTGGGTGATGCTAAAAAATTGCTGGTTCAAGTTGATGCTCAATCCCCTTTTTATGAACAAGCTCGTATATTGATGCACTTTGGCGTCGTGAAATAGTATGCAAAGAGTCCTAAAAGCAACTTTTTTGCTTCTTGTGGTGCTGCTATTTAGTGCCTGTAGCGGAAAAGTGTTTGAACCTGAAGAGATTGAAGATGATCGAGAACTTTTGGAGAGTTATGAAGCAGATCTTTTTATGCAGCACCGCCAAGGTATCACGTATGATACCGGTGTTTTTTTAACGAAAAAAGGTCTTTTTACAGCGTTTAAACTCCCGGAGAACTTTGCTTATCTTAATGAGTCAGAGGAATCAGTTATTGCGGCAGATAACTCCGGAAAGTTGCTTATAAAATCTAAAAAACAAGCGAATGAAACAGAGTTTGTATTGAGTGATCGTGTCCTTTCCGCCTCTATGGATGGGGATTTTTTAGCTGTGGTAAATGTTAAAAATGAGATGAAAATTTTTTCTATAGCTTCCAAAAAAGAGCTCTTCACATTTTCCGGATCAGCCGTAACGGCTATCGATGTACGTCTTGCACCGCCTCATTTTTATGAAGGGCTTATCTTTTTCCCATCTTTGGACGGAAAGATTCAGATCTACTCCAAATCAGCTCAAAAGATGATTAGGACTATGAGTGTTTCAACGCAAGATCAGTTTAACAATATCATATTTTTTGAGGTTGTCGATAAAAAGCTTTTGGCCGCTACAGGATCTAATATCTATCTTTTTAGTAAAAAAAGTGTTCAAAAAAAGATTCCCATTCGTGAGATCTTTTTAAGTGATGAGAATATCGTGGTTTTAAGAAAAGATGGTAAAGTGCTTCTTTTAACGGCTGACCTGGAAGTCAAGCAAGAGTTTAAATTTCCTTTTGCACGATTCTTGGGCGGTTTAAGTAATACCAAGGGAGTCTTTGTTGTAGAGCAGGAGGGGTATTTGATTAAGATCAATAAAGATTTTACCCGCTCTTTCGTGTATGAACTTGATTTTGATTCTGAGATCTTTTTTGCAGGGGATCAAAGTTTTTACTTTGGTGACGGATATATCACCCCTTAGATGTCGCCAGCCCTTGAAGCCTTTATTGAGCACATTGAGATCATAAAGGGACTCTCGCCGCAAACGATTGCATCTTATACATCAGATCTGGTCGCGTTTGAGCAGGGCTTGCATAAGCCTTTGATTGAGATGAAGCATGAAGATATTTTTGCTTTCGTATCACAAATCCCTAATCGACGGACTCTGAATCGAAAACTTTCGGCTGCTAACTCATTTTTTGATTTCTGTTTTAAACAGGAGTTTGTCTCAGATAAAAAGAAGTTCAAACTGACCAAGATCCCTAAATATTTACCCAAATATTTAGAAATTGATCAGATACGCAAAGGGCTCTCTTTAATTGACCGCTCGACATGGTTGGGTAAACGTGACTATGCATTGATACTCTTTTTATTTGCTACCGGAGCCCGTATCAGTGAGGCGTTAAGTGTCGAAAGAGGTGACTTGAGTGATAATTGGGTTAAGATCCGTTTTGCTAAGGGTGAAAAGGAGCGTATTGTACCTATTGCCGATGAAGCACTGCAAGCTTTGGATGACTATTTTGAATCCTTGTCAAAGATGACATCATTTTTATGGCAAAATTACAAAAAAGAACCCTTAAGTCGTATTTCTGCTTATAAGATTACCCAAAAGTATTTGGGTGTTTCACCCCATGTTTTGAGACACTCCTATGCGACGGCTATGATACTTGGCGGAGCCGATCTTAGAGTGGTGCAAGAGTTATTGGGACACAGTTCCATGCTGACAACTCAGATCTATACCCATATAGAAAAAGCAGTACTGCGTGATACGGTGTTGCGTTATCACCCTTTAAAAAGAGATGATTATGAGATATTTACATAAAAAAATAAAGGTATTAAGAATGATCAAGCAAGTGACACCTATTGACCCCAAACTTCTGAAAATCCGTTCCAAGGTGGAACTCTTTGAAGGTGTGGATAAAAACCGTTATACAGCCATAATCGGAGTCAAACAAAAGAGCCGAATACTGACCAAAGATATAGCCAAGTTTGAAGATATCGTGACCAAGATGGTGCAGTATTGTGATCACCCATTTGATGGCAAAAAACTGATCGTGGATGCCCCGATGTGTTCCAAAGCAGCTAAAGCTATGAGAGCGAATGGCTGGGAAGTCGTTGATGCTACTGTGTGACATCGGCAACAGCTCTTTTGCTTTTTATGATCAGGGCAGGGTAACCACCCATCTGGTTAAAGATTTTGATATAGATTCAGTCAGATCAGATGTCTATTATATCTGTGTCAACCCAGAAGTGAGTGAAATATTAAAGTCACATCCTTTATGGCATGATCTCAAACCGATGATAAAGCTTACGGGCTCTTATGAGACCTTGGGTGTTGATCGTCAGGTAGCCGTCTTGGGTCTTGAAGGCGATGGTGTGGTTGTGGATGCCGGTTCTGCTATTACGGTTGATATTGTTACAGATGGGAGCTATCAGGGCGGTTTTATCTATCCGGGGTTTAGAGCGATGCAGCAAGCTTTTGCACAAATCTCAAGCAAACTCGATTATTTACTTAATTTTGAAGTTACTTTAGATAAAATTGCGACAAACAGTCAAGATGCAATCAGTTACGGGGCTATAGCTCCTATCGTAACACAGATCAAGCAACTCTCTGAAGATAAACGCTTGATTTTGACAGGTGGAGATGCCCCGTTGTTGGCCAAACACCTTAAAAATGCATCATTGCAACCCCACTGGCTTTTTCATGCCATGGGAAAAATTATGAATTCCCACAAAGGATAAGGATGTTAACCGTAGCCCTTCCAAAAGGTCGTATTGCGAAAGATACTTTAGAGATCTTTTCAAAGATTTTTGGTGAAAGTTTTGTGTTTGATGACCGTAAACTGATCTTAGAGACACCAAAATTTCGATTTTTATTGGTCCGAAACCAAGATGTGGCAACCTATGTACATCATCAAGCTGCAGATATCGGTGTTGTGGGTCTGGATACACTGGAAGAGCAGGGGCTGGAAGTTATGAGACTTTTGGACCTCCGTAAGGGTGTCTGTAAAGTCTGTATCGGAATGAAAAAGGGTGAAAAGCTTGATCTGGATAAACCGGATCTAAAAGTCGCAACCAAGATGGTCAATATCACCAAGCGTTATTTTGAAGAAAAAGCCGTTCCGGTGGAGATCATCAAGCTTTATGGTTCGATAGAATTGGCTCCATTGGTGGGACTTGCTGATATGATCGTTGATATCGTTGAAACAGGTACAACGATGAAACAAAACGGTTTGGAAGTTGTAGCTGATATGATGGAATCAAGTACCTATCTGATTGCCAATAAAAACAGCTTTTATGAAAAACAAGAAGAGATGCTTGATATCTATGAAAAAATCAAAGCGGTTGTAGAAGCCTAACCAAAGGACAGAAAGTGGAAAATTTAGATCTTTATGCTAAAGTTGAACCACTTTTAGGGATCGAAGAGGCTACGGCTGAGCTTCATGCCTATTATCTCGAAAAAATCAAAGAGTATCAGCCTGAGACCTTACTTGATGTGGGATGTGGCGACGGAAAGTTTTTACAGCAGTTAAAGGCTCAAGGTATTGTCGCTGCAGGTATTGACCTCAGTGGTGTGGCCATTGAAAATGCCAAGGCAAAGGGATTAAGTGTGGCGTGTCAGAATATCAAAGATGCCATAGGTGCCTATGATGTCGTGACAGCTGTTTTTGATGTCTTGAACTTTTTGGACCGTGATGAACTGAAAGATTTTTTAAGCAATGTCTCTAGACTCTTAAAACCCGGTGGTCACTTCCTGGCAGATGTCAATACGCAGTATGGTTTTAGTGAAGTGGCAGATGGTGTTTTAGCCTATGATGATAACGATAAAAGTCTTATCGTTGATGCAAGCTATAAAGAGCCCATATTGACCACGAGGTTTGCCTACTTTGAAAAGATCGACTCCATTAAGTTTGACAACCATTATGAAAAATCTTCAGCTGAAATCATTCAATATTTTCATCAGATTGCAGATATCGCGTCATTGACGGACTTAGAGTTGCATATAGAGATGCCTGTGACCCTTTACGGTGATGAACCGGATAAGGCGATACTGTGCTTTGAAAAAGCCCTCTAAAACGCTATACTACCTAATATAAAGGTAAACGATGATCGAAGATAAACATCGATGGAATAAAAAGTATGAAACGGCCCCCATGCCAAGTGATCCGATTAAGGCCTTGGTTGATCATATTGATCGCATCAAAGCAGGTGCCAAAGCTTTGGATATTGCCTGTGGTAAAGGTCGACATACCCACTTGATTGCTTCAAAGGATATCTTTGTGGATGCTGTTGATTGTTCCGATGTTGCTTTAGATGCGTTAGATAAAAGCTCTTTTATCAACCCGATTGATGCGGACCTTGATTACTATACCATTGCTCCTTGCAGTTATGATCTCATTGTCTGTAGCAACTTCTTATCCCGCAGGCTTTTTCCTTTTATGAAAGATGGCTTAAGAGAGGGTGGCGTTGTTGTTTTTGAGACCTTTATGGAGTGTTTTCACCCCGATGCTCATCAGCCGACAAACACGGAGTACTTGCTTCGTAAGAATGAACTGCTACACACCTTTTTAGCTCTTGATGTCCTTTTTTATGAAGAGCGTCAAGAGGTGAATCTTCGCGGAGAAGTTGTCAAGGTAGCGACCTTGGTAGCTCAAAAGTAGGTTAACCATGGCAGAACATACCGCAGTTGTCTTGATGTTAAAAAACAGTGTGATACTGGCACTGGGGCGTTATAAAAAAGAGAAAGAGAGCCTTAAAAAAGCTTTTGAGATACTCAATAAGAGTCACTGGTATGAAGAGCTGCATGTTCCTGCTGTACAGTTTCAGACATGGATTGTCAAGATGCTGCAAAAGTATCAAAAGCTTGATGATATGTCACTGTATCGACACTTTAAAGCCAACAGTGAGCAGATCAAAAGAGATATCGAAAGCCGTCACTATCTTGCGTATACGGCACTGCTTGAATCGATTGTAGAAATTGACCCGGATTGGGGACAAGACAGTTTTATGGATATCCACTATAAGGCTTTTCCTTTTATCAAGGTCAAAGGTCAAACCCCGATGTTGACACTCAATTATGATGTCTTTTTTCAGTATATCGAATCCTTAATGATCTATGCTGCATCAGATAACCAAGACTTTAATCTGCATGAAAATGAGACGCTTCTTATTATGAATGAGATCAAATCCTATATTGAAAACAGACCTGTCGAAAATGCGATACCCAGTGATATGTTTTTTGCTATTTTGGAAGTGGCCAAAGAGAAGAGCCGCAATCATATTTCTACGCGTTTTGAAGGGATTGTAAAAAGCAATCTCAAACAGATGAATGATGAACAGGATGCCTACTTTCTGAAGATGCTTAAAAACCTTCAGCAATCAGATGGCGTGCATTCGGCTCAAGAGAAGATGTTTGATGCTATAATTGAAACAAGTATTGAAAAAGTTGCTGCATTTGAAGCCAAAGAGAAGTATGGTCAGACACTTTTGCAAACTATTTTAAGTGCTACGAACCCTTACCATAACTACCGTAATGTCCGTTCTGAATTTCGGGCATCCATTCCGAAGAAGCTGGATGAAGCGATTAACTATTTGTGGCGTAATATAGAAGGTTTGATGCTGAGTTATTATGAACGCTATCACATTATGGATATCAATAAAAAGAACCTCTATTATCTCTTTACACTCAAAGAGTTTAATCTTCAGGTTTTTGAGTATTTGGTGAATATCCGAGAACTCATTCCTTTGATTAAAAAGGTGACATGGGACCGTGATAAGGCTAATCAGCTGATCAATATATTATGTAAAATTCATCGTTATTATGAATTGGAGAGCCAAAAGAAAGATGAGGCGTTATCGTAGTGGGAAACTACTATAAATTGGAATTGGCATGGCATGCAAACTCGGCCGTTCCCCAAAATATCCCGCAAAGTCCTCATGATTGGTTTAGCGGTCTTAGTATCGATCATACTTTTTCTCGTCCTTTGATCTTTACATTTGCACCGGGTGTAATGCATCACTATTATCCTGTAGATATCCCTCTGATGAGCGATGAACTGCTTGAATCACTAAGAGACTTAGGTGTGGATAATATCCAGAGTTATCCTGCCGTTATCAATACAGAAGGCAGTGATGCAATATACTGCCATTATAAAGCGGTTAATGTTGTGGGTTTAGCCGATGTAACGGAAATAAAAGAGGAGATAGGGGATACATTGGATTTTCCTGTCAGCTCTGTATATGAAATTAACGAGGTTTCACTTAAGGGGTTAAAACTTTTTCGTATGCCGAACAGTCGAGTGATTATTGTTGATGAAACAGTTAAAAATGAGCTAGAAAAGAAGTTTTTTGATTTAGGCTTTACCCCACTGTAAACAGGGGGTTTAAGACTTTTTAAGTCTGTTTTTAAATTCAGATCGCGAGATATATTTACCTCTGGGCTTCTCTGTCTCATTGATCGCATGCCCCTCTTTGGGTGCATATTGCGGCTGCTTTTGAGGGGATGTTGATTTTTCTGCATCGATGTTGTGTATCAATCCCTCTTTAAGGTTTTGTAAAACAGTGATGACGGTAGCATAGTTTTTATCATC
>JBFHUP010000040.1:0-9561 GCA_041589975.1 Sulfurimonadaceae bacterium
GAAGCGAACATAGCGTTAGCGTAGCTAAAGGGACTTTGTTCCTTTGGCGTACTATGATATACGGCTGTCTACTCTCTGTTGCACTAGCCCTTACCGTTAAAACGGCAGCCATCCGTTAGATGGGATTCTGTCTCACTGTAGCCCGGACTTTCCTCTTGGATGAACCAAGCAGTTACCAGCAACGTCTAATGGAATTCTACCTAAATTACTTTGAAGCCTAGGTAATATTTATCCTAAGTTGTGTATCATGTTAAAATTATTTTGTAAAAAGGATCTGATATGTCATCAGCACTAAAATTATTAAAAATGATCCAAAAAGATGTTTTACCAGATATTGAAGAGCATATGGATGAGATGTTTGCTATCGTAGCAGATAAAAATGCTACCCAAGAGGATAAGGATGAGCTTAAAGAGACACAGCAGCTGCATCAAGACTTTAAAGGCATTGTTCAAGAACTTGAAGATAATGAACTGGATGAGGAAGAGATACTTGCGTGGATTGAAGCTATTGAAGAGATGAAAGAGTTCTCTGAAGAGGATGAATAGCTTGTTTTTAATTGTGTGTTAAGGTTGGATTAATAGATTTATTATTACTATAGAGCTTTAAAAGAAAGGATAATGATGAAAGTTTCAAAATTAATGGTTACGGCAGCTCTTGCTGGTTTGGTTTTTACAGGGTGTACGTATAAGGTTGAAAAGACACCTGCAGTGATGACTTATGATGGAACAGGTCTTGATTATAGTAAGATTGATGAACTTAAAAAGTCTAAAGTGTGTACATTTTTAGCTGATGGTGAAGGTGATAACACGATCGTGAATGCTACAAAGCAAGCTGGAATTTCCAAAGTGAAGCACGTGGATATTTCATCAGAGCATGATACATTTCTTTTCTGGAACTATGGCTATAGAAAATGTGTCACGGTTTATGGTGAGTAAACACCCCTAAAAGCGTAGGCCTGCTACGCTTTTTCCCTTTTTAAAGATAAATTAAGTCATCTCAGCAATCTTTGAGAGTTAAGATGCTAGAATAGATAAAAATATCATGGGAAGGTATATGGTACTTCAGATAAAATCACCTATCTTAGGCTTTGAATCCCTACAAAGTGTTGTTTTAAAAGAGATGGATGAACTCTTTTCTTCTTTACATACGACCAATGATAGTGAGATTAGTTTTACCATTTTAAACCCTTACCGCTTACTTCCTGAATATGATATCGAGATTCCCGATTCTGCAAAAATGAAATTAGAAATCAGTGATGATAGTAATATCGCTGTATATTGCATGGTCGTCACACAAGACCCTATCGAAGAGTCTGTCGTAAATTTTTTAGCTCCTATTATTATCAATAAGGATAAAAAGCTGCTTGCTCAAGTAACCTTAAATCCTAAAGATTATGAACACTTAGGTATCCAAGAACCTATCTCTAAATACACAAAATAGACAATGCCCCTTTCCCGACTGAATGAAGAGCAGTATGCTGCTGCTACAGCACCACGAGGTCACAACCTTATTATTGCTTCAGCGGGTACAGGTAAGACATCCACCATTGTAGGACGTATCGCCCATTTGCTTGAAACAGGCGTAGAACCACACGAAATTTTATTGTTAACGTTTACCAATAAAGCAGCTGCTGAGATGGTCGAACGTGTAGCTGTTTTCTTTTCTCAAGAGGTCGCCCAAAAAATTGATGCAGGTACCTTTCATGCCGTGAGTTATCGTTGGCTAAAAAAGGTGAATCACAAGATTGTGCTTAAGCAGCCCAATGAACTTAAAACACTGTTTCGTTCGGTCTATGAAAAACGACGTTTTGATCATATAGATGCGACTGCTACAGCCTATGCTGCTAACTATCTTTATGATTATTACTCCTTTTTTCAAAATACAACTATTGACGGATCTTTTGGCAAATGGATGGCAGCTAAACATGAAGGTCATGCTCCTTTTAGTGATATCTATGAGGATATTTGTACCGAGTTTGAATCCTTAAAAGTTAAGTATGGTTTTGTCAACTTTAATGATCTGCTTTTAATGATGCGAGATCAGGTGGCCGATATGGATATCCCCTATAAAGAGGTACTTATTGATGAGTATCAAGATACCAATATTTTACAAGGCAGCCTGATTGACAATATGAACCCTCCGTCACTTTTTTGTGTCGGTGATTATGATCAAAGTATTTATGCTTTTAATGGAGCAGATATCAATATTATTGCTAGCTTTTCCACGACTTTTAAAGATGCCAAAGTTTTTAATTTATCTAAGAACTATCGCTCTACGGTTCCGATTTTGGATCTTGCCAATAAAGTGATAACCCATAACGAACGCATCTACCCTAAAAAACTTGAAGTGACACGGACAGAAACGGCTGTTCCGCCAAAGCTTTTAATGTATGAAGACCTGTTTGATCAATATAAAGGGATTTCGCAACGTATTGCCAATTCTCCTACACATAAAGAGGATATTGCTGTTATTTTTAGAAATAATGCCTCAGCTGATGGTATTGAAGCTACTTTAAGAGAGTTGGGTATTGCCTGTCGCCGTAAAGGTGGGACCAGCTTTTTTGATGCCAAAGAGGTCAAAGCGATACTGGATATCTATGTCATGATGATCAATCGTCATGACCTGATGGCCTTTATTCATCTATTTGAGTATGCTCAAGGTATTGGAAGTGCTATTGCCAGTGAGATCTATGAGGCCTTGAAGCGTTTAGGGCAGGGTGATGTCTTTCAGGGACTTTATAAGCCTGATCCTGCGATTAGGGATCCCTTTATCAAACCAAACCAAAACTACCAATTGGGCCTTTTTGATAACATCTTTGAATTGGGCTCTGTCAGTCGCTTTAAATCGTATGGTTTTGAAGATGCCTTTTTAGAAAATCCTGTTTTAAAGCATCCTCGTCTGAGTGATGAAGGGGTGGTTTTTTTATATCAATTTTATAAGTTGGCACGCCGCCTTAAACAGATCACCAAACCTGCTTCGATGGTGCAAAAGATAGCTGATTCAGAGTTTTATCGTACGATTATCGAACAACTATCCTCTAAGCGTTCTGTGCAAAAAGATGGCACGATCAATCAGGATAAAAAAGAGGAGTCTTTAGAGCGTATCAAGACTAAAGCATCTCTTTTGTATGAATTGGCACGACCTTATAATGACCATGAGCGTTTTATCAATGCTATGGTATTAGGCAGCCAAGATCTAACAAAAGGAGAGGGTGTTCATCTTTTATCCGTACATGCCAGTAAAGGATTGGAGTATAAAGAGGTCTATATCATTGATCTTATGGATGGGCGTTTTCCAAACCGAAAACTGATGGTCAAAGGGGGAAGTATTGAAGAGGAACGTCGCCTTTTTTATGTTGCGGTGACACGAGCTAAAGATATACTCTTTTTATCTTTTGCCAAATTGGATAAGATTAAAAAGCAGGAGTTCGTACCTTCTCAGTTTCTGTATGAAGCGGGCTTGATTCCCAAAGATGAGAATTACCGCAAACTGGTACACGGTAAAGAGGAAGCGTAGTTTTATGTTAAAACTATCGCTTTTTAGCAGCACTTCCGATATCCCACATAGGCATAAAGATACCAAGGGCTAACAATATAACCATACCCGCAATCACTAAAAGCATAATGGGCTCAATCGCTTCTTGCAAGGTGTCTATAACAGCATCAAACTTCATCTTGTAGTAATCTGACACTTTTCCCAGCATCGTATCAAGCTGACCTCCAGACTCTCCGGCCTTGATCATCTGTAAGATCATGTTTTCTAATAGTCCAGTACGTTCAAAAGCATCGACCAGACTCATACCTTTGGAGATATCTCGTCTGACACTTTGCAGTTTTCTTTGCAGGACCAGATTGTCCACCATTTCAATCGTTGTATCAAGAGCTTCAGCTATGGGAATGCCGGCACGAATCAGTTCGGTAAAAACAAGCATAAAACGGCTTACCGTAGAATAGAACGCGATATCTTTGATAATCTTGGTACGTAAAATAAATTGGTGGAATTTGTATCGAAACTCTTGGTAGTTTCGTACTAAAAATTTAAATATAAAAATGAAAAGAGCTAAACTGATAATGATCTCAATGCCATAATTACGTAAAAAGTCAGAAAGGGTCATAAGTATTAAAGTAGGTATAGGAAGATCTGCACCTAATTTATTAAAGATTCTTTCAAACTTAGGCACTACAAAAGTTAATAAAATTGAAAAGGCAATAGCCATGGCAATCATAACGTTTCTTGGATAAGCCATCGCTTTTTTGAATTTTTTAATATTATTTCGTACTTCTTCAAGCATTTCTGCTAAAGTATAGAGTGCTTCAGAAAGATTACCGGTCTGTTCTCCCAATTGAATCATCGCTATGGTAAGATTTCCAAACTCATAACGATACTCTTCGGCAGATTCTGATAATGAACGACCCGAGTCAATACTCTCTGCAAGATTACCAAGAATGAATTTCAGCTTGTCATCTGTTGTAGATTCTGCGATATCTGATAGACTGTCGTGTATGGAAAGACCGGCATTGGTCATAACGGCTAATTGTGTAATAGCAGCAATAAGAGCATCTTGGCCTATCTTTTTTTTAACGATACTATCTTTGAGGTTTTGCCACGCTACTTGTATTTGCTCTTCAAGGGGAACAGATGCAGGTACGGCTCGAATCACGATACCGCGATATTTTACTTTGGCAAGTTGCATGGCTTCTTCTTTGGAGTCTGCATGCATACCATACTTGTGCTTTTTGCCTTTTGCTTGAACAGTTACTTCAAAATAACTCATGTTTTTGCCACCTTCAAGACTTCATCTATGGATGTTTTGCCATCCATCACTTTTTCAATGCCGTTAATAATCATACCTTGGAAGCCTTCTTTTAATGCTTGTTGCAACAGTTCATCTTTACTGGCTTCATTAGCAATCATACTCGAAAGTGTCTCCGAAATGGTTAAGACTTCACTAAGCATTTCTCGACCCCGGTAACCGGTTCCCGAACACTCTCTACACCCTTTACCTCTATAAAATTGAGGACTTTCCGGTAAAAATTCTTGAATCTCTTCCATGATAGATTGTGTCGGTTCATGCTTCTCTTTGCAAGATGGACAGATCTTTCGAACCAGTCTTTGGGCTTGTACTGCGACAACGGCACCTGAGATCAAATAGGACTCAATACCCATATCAGCCATACGAGATATAGCTGAGACGGCATCATTGGTGTGTAGCGTTGAGATAACCAAGTGACCGGTTAAAGCAGCCTGAATCGCGATACGTAAGGTCTCTTGATCCCGAATCTCCCCGATCATAATTTTATCTGGATCTTGACGTAAAATAGAGCGAAGTGCTGCAGCAAATGAAAGACCTGCTTTTTCACTCACCTGAACCTGCTGTACTAAATTCATACGATACTCAACGGGATCTTCAACCGTAATGATTTTCTCTTCGGGGTTTCTTAGTTCATTGAGAGCACCGTAAAGTGTTGTTGTTTTACCTGAACCTGTAGGCCCTGTAACCAATACAATACCATAAGGAGCTCTTAGTCCTTTAACGAGTTTGGTGTAATTTGCAGGACTCATGCCTGAGTCTTCAAGTTTGATCATGACATTGCTTTTATCTAACACACGAAGTACAATAGACTCACCCGTCAAAATAGGTAGTGTTGAGATACGAAAGTCAAACTCTCGATCACCTACTATTGCCGAAAAACGGCCATCCTGAGGTTTTCTCTTCTCAGCGATATCAAGATTTGAAAGGAGTTTGATACGTGATACCAGTGGTGGATAGATATCTTTGTCAAAGATGAAAATCTCTTGTAGATGACCATCGATACGTGCTCTGACGACACAGTTGATCTCAGTTGCTTCGATATGAATGTCACTACCGCGAGAACGAATAGATTGGCGAAGTATGACTTCAATAAGTTTGAGGATTGAGGAGGTCTCTTCTTCGTTTTTTTCTCCGCCGATACTTGCCATTTCGTTTCGGATATCGGTAATCAAACCCTTAACACTGTTTTTAATTTCCAGTTTATTAAGATAGGCATGAATCTGGTTTTGGGCTGCAACAACGATTTTTATCGGTTTTCGAGGAAAGAGTCTTTGTACGAGTTCCTGGGAAACAATATTCATAGGATCACAAAGAGCCACATTGATATGCATATCATCTTCATTAAGCGGCATCGCTTCAGCTTTAAGAAGTTGTTGTAAAGCGACACGCTCTGCAAGACGGTAGTCGATATCAATAGAGTCCAAATCGATAAAGGCTAAACCTAAAGTTTCTGCTAGATAACTGAGTAAGGACACTTTATTAATAAAGGGATAATCATCCAAAATGGAGATGTGGTAGGTGCCCTTTTTGAGCTGTTCAACGATAAATCGTTTAAGAAAGTTTGCTGATATAACACTAACTTTGACAAGGGTTTCTAACAGATACTCTTCTGCAACGCCGCGTGAGCGAATGCGTTCCATTTGAATTTCATTGATATGACCGGCATTAAATAGATCTTGAGTGATTTTATCCATTGCTATCTCCTACCAGTAGGTGTGTCTCTTGATTAAAATATTATTTTTATACTCTTCCAGAATCATTTTCGGAATGCGTTCGCTTTTATCAATATAAAGCGTATAGTGGAGTTTCTCATCCGACGGATCATGTAGTGTGTAGATATCATCTACTGGTTTGCTCTTATTGGCAACAAAAAGGTCAAAAACCTTAGAAAGGATATAGGATGAAGCAGGTAGTTGAATACCGGAAAGATCATAGTTGTCTAATAGGGCATGATATAAAAGTTTCTTTTTCATTAAAATAGCTGAGAAATAGGAGGCGTTGGCTCTGGCGTCTTTGGAATATTTTAACATCACTATAGGCGTTGCCAAACGATCTAAAGAGTCACTATTAAGACAACCGTAAGCATACAAAGAGATATAAGCTTCATCGTAACGGTTTTGATGAAAGTGTTTGAAACCGAGTTCACAAACTGTTTCATAATCACCTTTGTTGTAAAGTTTGTAAAGCTTGGTTTTTTGGCTGGCATGCGTAAGCAGTGTGAGAAGCATAAGGGTTGTGAGGGTCTTTATCATTTAAGTTGGTCTCTCTTTATTTTTCTTAATAGTTTGAGAGCCTTAGCCGAGCTGTGGTCCTTGATATAGCTTTGTAGAACTTGAATCGCAGATGCTTTTTTCTTCATAAAATAGAGTGCTTGAGCAGTTACGAGCCAACTCTCTTCATTGGTACGATCAATAGTGTTCACTTCAAGTGCATAAAAGTATGCCTGCTTGTAATTGCGATTTTTCATATATTGTTTAGCTATAGTTATACCCAAGATAGGGTTTTTCGTGTTATTAAAACGTTTCACTAAGGTACTCATTCTATCTTGTGTAGAACTTGAAGAAACAGAAACTTTATGTTGCTTTTCCACTGTATGGCTCTTTTGCTCTGCTCGTGTTTTTTGGGGAGTGACACGGTGTTCAGCCGTTTTCGTTTCTGATTGAGGCGTTTTTTTCTCTTTTTTAACCGGTCTTTCTTTAATCTGTTTCATAAAATTAAAAGAGGGTCTTAACTCTTGAGCCTGTTGTTTAGGCTTTTGGGTTATAAGAACCTCTTTTGGCCTTGGTGTGACACTCTCAAGCTGCTTGGAAGGTTGACTTAAGTTTTTTTGTGAAACATTAAGATCCCGCTTATCAGTTTTGGTGGATGCCGGCCAAAAGAGCCATAAGAGTAGTGCAACAAGTATAAATGCTAAAATGGACACTATGTAAGGACGCTGCTCTTTGCGTTTATAAATTTTCCAATCCCGTTCAAGCTGACTGAGGTTTGTCATTGTATAAATCCTGATTTGATAGCGGCCATCTCAATCATTTTAGTTGATATAGCAGTGGTAGAGATTTTATGCGGTGCTTGATCGAGATAATCATTATAAAGTTCAAAGAGTGCGTAAATAAGTTTATTGGTGTCTCTATAGTTGCCCAAGGTAAATTTATGAACCGTTTTGACCTGTTTTTTTTGAAACTGGTTGGCCAGATCAAAATGGTTATGTTTAAGCAGTTTCTTTTGGATATAAACCAAAAGTTCTTGTTTAGAGGCATTGGTTAATTCTATAGATTGCCAAATTCTGGTTTGAAAGTGCTCTTTAGCTATGAGATCCTCTTTATCTGTTTTGTGTAAAGTCACAACAAACTTTATTTTGCGTGTATCAGATATGAGTCGAATCTTTTCCAAGAGTTGATCGGGATAGAGTTGTGCCTCATCAAGAAAAACGATCGGAATAGTTTCAAAATCTTTTTGTTCCAAAAGTTCAATAAATTGTGCAAAAGAGAATGTTTCAAAGGGTTTAAATAATAAAATGTCGCGTGAAAGTGCTTTTAAAAATTCGGTTTCATCAACCAAGGGTGTGTGATAAATGGCACAGGGAAGCTCTTCTTTAAGTTCATTATACAGGCGACTGAGCATCATGCTTTTACCGGTTCCTGGTTTACCAAAAAGCAGAACCATTTTCAGAGGCTTGTCAAGCGTCTCCTTTAGAGATTGATAGATCGTTGATACCTTGTCCAGTTGGATATATTCATCAGTATTAACAACATCCATAAAAGGCTTTTGAGCCTCTCTATACATCTCTTTAGTCATTATCTTTTTTGACATCCTCTATAAGTTTATTGGTATATTCTGAGATGAAAGTGTCATTTTTAACGTCTTCATCTAAGATGCCTTTATAGCCTAACACTTTTAAAGATAAAGCTTTGTCTTTTTTTATAATACGCGGTGTAATGACTAAAACCAGTTCAGAAGTACTCTTTTTATAGCGAGAAGATTTAAAAAGATTTCCTATAAGTGGAATGCTCCCAAGCAGTGGTACTTGTGTTACTTCATTGGACTCACTGGAGCTGATCAGACCACCTAAAATAATCTGCTCACCATCTTTGGCGGTAATTACTGATGACATTTGTGTACGTGATAAATCAGGCGGTATCGTTCTAACTACGGTAGAATCTACGGTTGTAATCGTTTCACTGATAGATGGATTAACTTTCAGTGTAATTCGCTTCCCATCCTCTTCTATTTCCGGCGTGATATCAAGTAAAAAACCTGCAAAAACCGAGTCTACAACATCATTTTGACTGATGGTGGTTCCGCCGGCACTTGCTTGATTATTAGATTGGGTAATCTTATAAAAAAATTGACTACCGACACTGATAAAAGCGGTTTGATTATTCAGTGTGAGTACTTTAGGATTGGATACCGAACGTACATCACCCTGTTCTTGTAAAAACTTAATTAAGTCAGTGATATTGACCGAACCTGTAAACTCCGCCAAATTTGCATTAAAATTTCCACCACTTCCGTAAGTCTCGATTTTGCCGTCAGTGGAAGTGAGAACATTATAGTTAAGCATATGGTTCTGTGTTAGTTTACCATTTTGGAGTGCAAATATTTGTGACCAGTCAATACCTGTTGCTTTTGAATCACTCAGATTAACAGAATAAATATGCACATCAATCATTACTTGGTTTTTAAGTTTCTTTTCGAGGCGTTTGATATATTCATCTACTCGGTTGATCTGTTTGAGGGTTGCCGATAC
>JBFHUP010000041.1:0-9467 GCA_041589975.1 Sulfurimonadaceae bacterium
ACTGCATGAAAGTGAATATGAACTGACGTCTGAATCTCTCATACTACATAATACACCGGACGCTTTTAGTTTAGTGATCCGTAATACGATTAATCCTCTAGCCAATAAAGCCTTGGACGGTTTGTATAAATCAAGCGGAATCTTTTGTACCCAAAATGAACCTCAGGGCTTCAGACGAATCACCTATTATTTGGATCGTCCTGATGTCATGAGTCTGTTTCAAACTAAGATTATCGCTAAAAAAAGTGAAGCTCCTGTTCTGTTGTCAAATGGGAATCTCATAGAGCGTGGAGATCTGGATGACGGCTATCATTATGCGGTTTGGGCAGATCCTTTTCCAAAGCCATGTTATTTATATGCCTTGGTTGCAGGAAACTTGGGTGTGGTTGATGATACTTTTGTAACCTGTAGCGGCAGAGAGATTGCTTTGAAAATTTATTGTGATTTGGGCAACGAGGATCAGTGCCATCATGCCATGCGGTCTCTTAAAGCTTCTATGAAGTGGGATGAAGAGCGTTTTGATCGTGAGTATGATCTGGATATCTATATGATTGTGGCCGTAGACTCTTTTAATATGGGAGCTATGGAGAATAAGGGGCTTAATATTTTTAACTCTCACTATGTCTTAGCAAGTCAGGAAACAGCAACGGATAGTGATTTTTTAGGCATCGAATCCGTTATCGGACATGAGTATTTTCATAACTGGACCGGTAACCGTATCACCTGTCGTGACTGGTTTCAGCTAACGCTTAAAGAGGGTTTGACGGTATTTAGAGATCAGAGTTTCTCGGCAGATCTGAATGATCCGGTTGTACAGCGTATCGGTGATGTCAGTATGCTTCGATCACGACAATTTGTTGAAGATGCCTCAGCAACCTCACATCCTATTAAACCGGATCACTATATTGAGATCAATAACTTTTATACGGCAACCGTCTATGAAAAAGGTGCCGAAGTGATACGTATGTATGAAACTCTTTTAGGGCGAGAAGGTTTTAAAAAAGGTATGGATCTCTATTTTAATGCTTTTGATGGACAAGCAGTCACCACTGAAGACTTTTTGTGGGCCATGTCCAAGGCTAATGATTTTGATTTGACGCAATTTCAACGCTGGTATAGCCAATCCGGAACACCGAAACTGGAAGTAAAGACCTTATTTGATGAAAGCCATGCTCGCTTTGATATTGTTTTAACTCAGGACCAAAAAGAACAAGAGCCACTCTTTTTCCCATTGCGACTCAAACTGTTAGGTCAAGAGGTCAAACTTTTAGATGATAGACATTTATTGCGTGAAGACATCTATATTATTAAAGAGAAAGAGACGAAGTTAAGTTTCGAAGTTAAAGGAAGCGAGCCCGTGCTTTCGATCAATCGTGGTTTTTCTGCACCGATCAAAGTCGTTTATGAACAAAATGCTGAGGCTTTAGCTTATATGATGGCTTATGATGATGATGCTTTTAATCGTTATGAAGCGAGCCAAAAGTTTGGCATGATGGTTTTAAAAAGTGCTTTAAATGATCTGAAGTCAGCCAAAGAGATACTCATTGACAGCTCTTTTATTGTCGCTTTTAAAGCTGTTGTAGAAGATAAAAAACTCAACCATGCACTCAAAGCTAAGATGTTGGAGTTGCCGGGTATTGATATCTTTATGCAAGAGGTTGAGGATATTGATATCACTCAGCTTTATAAAGTCAGAAACTGTTTAGCCAAAGAGATAGCGTATCGATTGGAAAAGTCTCTTTGGAAAGAGTACGAGGCGATTGAAGATGCTGCTTATGCCATTGATGCTACAAGTATGGGTGAACGCTCTTTAAAAAACAGAATCTTGGAACTTTTAGCCCCTTTAAAAAGTGACAAGGTGATGCAGGCGATTACGCATCGTTACAGCAATGCAACCAATATGACAGATCGTTTGGGGATGTTTAAAATGGCATCAAATAATCCGGAAATTCGTGAAACCATACGTGAAGATTTTTACAAACGCTTCAGTGATAATACTTTGGTTATGAATAAGTATCTTGCCGTATTGGCTACCAGTGAACTGGATAGAACCTTAGAGATTGTCAAGTCTTTACAGCATGATAAGATCTATGACAATATCGTACCAAATTTAGTGAGAGCTCTCATTGGCTCATTTGCCAGAAACTATCTCTTTTTTCATGCCAAAGATGGAAGCGGCTATAAATTCGTAGCTGAGAAAATTATTGCCATTGATCTTTTTAATCCCCAAATCGCTTCCGGTTTAGCGGGAGCCTTTAAAAGCTATAAGCGTATGAATGCCCATCAGCAAGCGTTAATGAAAGAGAGTTTAGAGGGGATTTTAGCTGTGGATAATCTCTCTAAAAATGTGTATGAGATCGTATCGAAATTGCTTAATGATGGAGATGCGTAGTTTAGGATGCTCGTGGCAGTTTAATGATAAAAGCGGCTCCCTTTTCTCGGTTTTGAACATCAATAAAGCCTTTACAGTGTTCGTTGATAATAACCTTTGACATATACAGTCCTAAGCCTGTCCCGTTTTTTTGATCTTTGGTTGAGAAGTAGGGGTCAAATATTTTTTCGATGATCTCTTCAGGGATGCCTCCGGCGTTATCTTCAAAAGTAAGAAGATGGCCCTCGTGAATTATTTCATGGCGAATAGAAATGTTTTTATTTTTAATATGGCGTTCAAGTAAAATATCTTCTGCATTTTTTAAAATATTTAAAATTACCTGCATGAGTTCATGGGGGTAAGTAGAGAGTGTTGCATCTTCGTTAATATCGATATCCAAAGAGATTTCATTGCCTTGAAATGATTTTTCAATGATGTTAAGTGATTTATGGATGATCTCTCCAATCGTTGTCGTCTCTTGTTGTTTATCGGGTTTGAAAAAGTTTCTGAAGTCATCTATGGTTTGAGAGAGATGCTGAATATAGTCATCTATCTGACCAAGCGTTTCAGAAAATTTATTTTTTTCATATTTGTCTAACTCCATTAAAAGTTTCAGGTTGGCCGATGAGGTAGAGATGGCATTAAGCGGTTGTCGCCATTGGTGGGCTATCATTGAGATCATTTCACCCATTTGGGCCAGACGGGATTGGTGAATGAGAAGTTTCTCTTTCTCTTTGTTTTTTTTCAGCTCAGTATCTACTTTCTCTTCAAGTGTTTCATTCAGGAGTAAGAGCTCTTCGTGCTGTTCTTTGATCTTATCCTGGGCTCTTTTTTGAAAGTCTATATCTCTAAAAACGATATAAACCACTTTTTTATCATCTGATAATTGGATGTTTTGCAGCCAGACATCCGCAAAAAAAGTAGAGAGGTTTTCTCTTTGCAGTAAAAATTCAAATCGTGTATGGTTTAAGGCCATCGTGATATCTAAATAGTCGTTAAATAGCTTGTTGGAGAGTATGTCACTAGGCTGCTTGGGCGGTAAAAGTGCTGTAATGGGTTGGTTGATGATGGAAGCTTTATGGTTGACACCAAAGATCTTTAGCGTTGAGTTGTTGCAGTAGCTAATGATATTGTCTTCTAAAAGCATGACACTATCGGGCGAGTGTTCAAAAATGGTGCGGTAACGCTCTTCACTCTTTTGCAGTTCCAAAGTTTTTTCATTTACTTTACTTGTGAGGGACTTATTAAAGTCCATTAAGGCATGGTTTTGTTCTGTAATACGATCTCTAAATTTATTAAATTCGGTATTGATGATTTTGGCCACAATAAGTGACAGCAATAAAACGATGGTTGCAACGACAACAATCACGACCAAAAGCTCTTCACTTTTTTTCTCAAAGTAGAGATTTTTTTGAGAATTATTACTCGAAATTTCAAGATCCTTTTCATTGATAGGAAGATAGCTAAATATGATCCACTGCAACGGCTCAAACAGTTGGCCGTGGGTAAAGCCGGTTTGGTAGTTATAGCTTATTTTTTCAACATGATAGTGCTCTTTGTTCTTTAAAATTTTTGTTACAAAATCAGGTTGTTGCTGTAGGGTTTGATCAATAGCTGATCCCTTTTTTAATCCTGCAGAGAGAGCCTTAAGTGTCTGATCTTCTTGGATGTAAAAAAGATCAAAATAGTCGTTTTTGTTCTCTAAAAGTTTTTGGGCTATGAGGTGAGCATGATCTTTGATAAACCGCTCTTTATTCAAAGAGATCATAAAATGGTACTTTTTATAACGTTTAAGATAGTGTAAGGTTTGTGTATAGTTGCTGTCTATGAGTAACTCTTTTTTATAATATAGCGTATCTCTCTTCTGATAGGTTTTGTGTTGAAGGGGTGATAAGATTTGCGATAGGTGAGCATTGGAGAGTGTACGTATTGAAAAAAAAGGGTGGTGTTCATTAAAGCGGGCCAATTTTTGATCAAGTTGAAAGGTTAAGCCCTTGGGGTCATGATCGTAGTGGCTTAAAAAGTTGTCCAGTTTTTTAGGTAAAAGAGCCTGATACTCAGTGATTTCAGCATTCAGTGCTGTGGTGATCTTTGATAGGGTATGGGTGACGTTATGTTTTAATTCTTTTTGAAGCTCTGCTTCATAGGCGATTTTACTCTCATGTTTTTCACTTAGGATAAGCTCATCTTTGATACTATTGATCATAAAAAGGACAAAAAGCGTGACGGTTACGAGCGAAATTACAGGAAGAAGAATAATAAAACTTGGTATGCTTTTGGTTGAGATTACCGATTTTTTCTTCATAGATAAGAGAGCTCCTCAATGATGCAATTATTATAACAAATTTATGAACTATTGTTAAATTTTACTAAAAAGGGACAGTGTGAATTTTCAAAAAAATCGAGAAAGGTTTTTTAATGAGATGCCGGATCAGAGTGTGGCTATTATCCCCTCAGGCAATGTAAAACAGCGATCCAATGATACCTATTATCCATTCAGGCAAGATAGCAATTTTTACTACTTGACGGGGTTTTTAGAAGATAGTGCTATGTTGGTAATGCAAAAAGTGGATGGTCATAAGAAGACAACAATTTTTGTCCATCCCAAAGATCCGCTTAAAGAGATGTGGGAAGGGCGACGTGTCGGTGTTGAAAAAATCCGAGACATTATTGCCTGTGATGAAAGTTTGAGTATTGATGATTATGATACGAATATTATGGATAAGATTAAAGGGTGTCAGACACTCTATGCACCTACGGCACTTATCAAGGGTTCATTGAGTGATAAGATAGAAAAAGCCAAAGAGGGCAAATCCGCTCATCTCTATCCTGATACCTTCAAAGATATCAATGCCTTACTCTTTGCATTACGACGTAAAAAGCAGCCTTTTGAGATTGCGTTTATCAAGCAGGCCCTAGAGATTACCCAAAAAGCCCATCATGCAGCCATGGCTAAAGCCAATCCATCGAAATATGAGTATGACATTATGGCCTTAGTTGAGTATATCTTTAAAACGGGTGGAGCTTCGGGCGATGCTTATACCACGATCGTAGCAGGCGGAAATAATGCCAATATACTTCACTATACGGACAATGGACATAAGCTGCTTGATGGCGAATTGATCTTGATGGATGCCGGTAGCGAGTATAAACTTTATGCCAGTGATATTACCCGCTGTTTTCCGGTTAACGGCAAGTTTTCAACACCCCAAAAAGAGCTCTACGAGATAGTATTAAAGACACAAAAAGCTGCTATTGAACGCATCAAACCGGGGGTGTTACGCTCTTATATATCTGATCAGGCGATTCAGATGTTAAGTCAGGGGCTTAAAGATATCAAAGTCTTAGATCAAAGTTTGGATGAGATCATTGAAAAGGAGCTTTATAAGCCCTATTATCCTCATGGCATCGGTCATTGGATGGGGTTGGATGTACATGATCCAGTAGCCTATAAAGATGCCCATGATAAAGAGTTTGCATTTGAAGAGGGGGATGTGTTAACGATTGAACCGGGGCTTTATCTCGATGCCGGTGATGAAACTATTCCTGAGATCTATAAAGGGATAGGCATTCGTATTGAAGATAATATTTTGGTAACCAAAGAGGGGTGTGAAAATTTAAGTTCTGATATTGCTAAAGAGATCCATGAGGTGGAAGATCGCTGTCAAATGGATCTTTATGATTATATTTAGTTGTGAGCTTTTGAACTTTTGAGGGTTGGAACTTTAGAGATGTTACTTCTTTAAAGCTAAAGGTCAGATTGGACAAAGAAAACATATCTTTTAGATGATTATAGAGATAGTTCGGTACAATTTGAGTTCAGATTTTTAGCAAGGAAAAGAATGAAATTTGCCTATCCCTTTTTAACACTACTACTTTTACCGCTGATTGCTTTGGCTTGGCCTGTGCATAAGGTAGTGACCTTTTTTAAACGCAGTTCTAAAAATGGGATGATCTATTTAGAAGATGATGGCAAAAAAGTTCTCTACTCTCCCTATTTTGAGTATGAAACCCTTTTTGCCGATACACGACTTTTAGTCAAATTGGTTATTACCCTAAGCAACGAGGGTATTGCTGCCAATGTTCATGCTCCCTTAACCAATGCCGCCCAAAAAGCAGGCCGACGACTGCATATCTTTAGAGAAGCGACACTTTTTTTGATCAATCAAGGTGATACGCCCGTTGAAATTACGGCAAAGTTTTTAGAGATTGATGCCGAAAGTATCTATAAGCTTGATGATCAGCCCGCTTTGATTGCGGCAGGACACTACCATGAGTGTGAACCTGCGATGGCTGTGGATGTTCAGGAGAAACGCTTTTTTGATTTTAAGATCGTTTTAGAGTATCAAGAGCAGATGCATGAGATCACAGGTGTGGCACCGCGTATGACCGTAGAGCAGATCAAAGCTAAATATCAAGAGTCAGGGGCAGCTTATGAAGCTAAATAAGAGTTATCTCAGTAATGCGATCTCGCTGGCACTGGTAGGCCTTTCTTTTGTCGTTCCCCAAACCGTGTCACCCTATCTTTTAGCGATCGGACTGTTTGCTTTGTCAGGATCGCTTACCAATACTATCGCGATTCATATGCTGTTTGAAAAGGTTCCTTTTCTTTATGGCTCAGGGGTGATTACTTTAAAGTTTGAGACCTTTAAAGCTTCTATCGCTTCGATGATCATGAAAGAGTTTTTGACCATAGAGCATATAGAGAAGTTTACCCATGATAAAGATACGACCGTAGATCTAAAGCCGGTGCTTGAAAGAGTGGACCTTAAGCCTGCGTTTGAAGGTTTGGTTGAGGTGATCTTATCCTCCTCTATGGGCGGTATGCTAGGGATGTTTGGCGGGGAAAAACTGCTGCGTCAATTTGAAGAGCCTTTTGATAAAAAGATGCGGGAAGTGATGATTGAGATGACTCAAAAAGAGGATTTCCAAGCATTGGTCAAAGAGCATCTCATTAATGAAGAGAGTGCCCATGAGTGGTTTGTCAAGATCGAGACTTTGGTGTTGGCTCGGTTGGATGATCTGACGCCTGAGATGGTTAAAGATATGATCGAAAAAGTGATTCATGAACATCTGGGTTGGCTTGTTGTCTGGGGTGCTGTTTTTGGCGGACTTATAGGATTGATTTCCACTTTTTTTGTGGTCTAAATCCCATGAAAAGAGATATAACACCCTACCATCTGGGAGCCAGTTTATATCTGCCTGCCAATCATAAAAATCTTTTTGCCGTAGCGGTGAGAAAAAAATACCCTGAAGTTAAAAGTATCATTATTGATTTTGAAGATGCCATTTATGATGAGGATCTGCATGATGCTTCAAAAAACCTGACAGAACTGCTGGCTATTATTCCCAAGCAGGCCTTACTTATTTTTATTCGCCCTCGCAGTGTGAATCATCTGCATGCCTTGTTGCTGTTAGAAGGTATAAAAAAGATCGACGGCTTTGTTTTAGCCAAGTGTGACACCACCAATATGCATGCCTATTTTGATCAACTTCATGACCAACCCTTTTGGCTTATGCCCGTACTGGAATCACCTCAGGTTTTTGAACCCGCCAAACTCTTTGAGATCAAACAGTTCTTGATGCAACATCACAAGCAGATACTGAGTCTGCGTTTCGGAGGTGAAGATCTATCCTCTTATTTGGGGATGAAACGTCAATGTGAGGATGTCTTGTATGACTTTTATCCGCTTGTTCAGTTACTCTCTACGCTGGTATTGCAGTTTAAAAGTGCCGGATTCAATCTCACGGCAGCCGTCTTTGCCTGTTTTAAAAATGAAACGGGCTTTATCAAAGAGGTCGCACAAGATCTGAAGATGGGACTGTTTGGTAAGACCGTAATCCATCCTTCGCAAGTGCATTTAAGTAATGAAGCCTATAAAATAACCCAAGAAGAACTTAGCCAAGCCGAAAAAGTGATGGCAGAAAATACCAAGGCCATTATGGCTAGTGATGGGATGATGCTTGAGACCGTTGTGCATAGACGCTGGGCTAAAGGTGTGATGATGCGTAAGGAGCTTTATGGTGTTAGGTAGGGTAGTGTTAGGCTTTTTAGCTGTTTTGCTTCAAGCTGACGCATTTTTTTGCACATATTTTGAGGGTCAAGAGTATACGCTGTTGCGGGTTGATCCAACAAAAACGAAGTTGTTGTTGGTTAATAATCATACGCTACAGACCCATGTTCGTATCAGCACCAAAAATATCGTATGGGATCAGTGTCAAAAAGATTCTCACTATGTACAACGTAAAAAAGAGGCTTTAGCACACCCGTTTCAAGTGGCGAACCGGGGTGTGGTCAAAGGTGATGCCAAAGGATTTGCTCTGACGGTTGATATGTGTCCTTCGAGTAAAAAGGGTTTTGAAGAGAAGTTTTTCAGATCGCTGATTGATAAGAAAAAAGGGTATCCCGTAACGATTAGTATGACAAAAAAGTGGGCTAAGTTTCATCCCAAAGAGTTTGCTTTGCTCAAAAAGTGGGATGATGAGAAGATGCTTGATATCACATGGATGAATCACGGCTCCCAGCACCCTTATGAACGAACAATCCCTTTAGACAAAAACTTTATCAATCTTCCGGGAATTGACTTTCGTAAAGAGGTGCTGGATAATGAGAACTTTCTTATGAAAGAGGGACGTACGCCTTCCATCTTTTACCGTTTTGCAGGCTTGGTATCCAATAAAAAGGCCTATGACTATCTGATAAAAAATCTGGGACTTATTCCTGTAGGGAGTCTTGCATGGCTGGCCAAAGGTGAAAGTATCAAAGGGGGAAGTATCGTTTTGCTGCACGGTAATAAAAATGAACCTTTGGGTATCGAACGTTTTTTAGAGCAAGAAATCGATCTACCTGTGGTAAACTTAGCTGAAATTTTTCAAAAACCGACTCACAGTGACTCAAAAAGGATTTATATGCACACGACATTTTTAGTACTTCACATCATCTCATTTATCTCATGGTTTGCCATGCTTTTTTATCTTCCGCGTCTTTTTGTCTATCATGCAGAGCGACACGATAACCAAGGTTTTATCGAAGTAGTACGCATCATGGAGCATAAACTCTATAAATATATCGGTGTGCCTGCGATGTGGGCGACAC
>JBFHUP010000042.1:0-9418 GCA_041589975.1 Sulfurimonadaceae bacterium
GAAGGTTGTTGATTATGCTTTGGCTGCTCAAACCGTACAAAAATTGGTTAAAAAAATTTTTGACAAGAGTTTTCCGCTGGAACCCAGAGAGTTTCTCAATATTAATGTACCCAATGTCGCTAAAGAGGCGTGTCAAGGGATCAAAGTGACCCATGCCGGTTTTCGAATGTATGGCAATGATGCCCATCTTCACCGCAACCCTCGCGGAGAAGAGTATTATTGGCTGGGACTGCATCCTTTAGAGTGGAAAAAGCGTAGAGGTGTTGAAGGTATGAATGATTTTGATGCGATTAAAGCAGGCTTCATTTCAATGACACCGATTAAACTCGACCTGACCAGTTATGAACGCATTAAAGCTTTAGAGAGTTGGAATGAAGCATAAGCGTTTGGAGATGCTCTTTGGTGAAAAAGAGCATGCGGATCTTAAAGATAAAAAGGTCTTGCTGCTTGGTGTAGGCGGCGTTGGGAGCTTTTGTTTGGATTGTCTCTATCGTTCGGGTATTGAAGATATCACGATCGTTGATTTTGATGTTTATGATGAGAGTAATCAAAACCGGCAAATGTGGTCGGAACTGCACTTAGGCGAATCTAAAGTAGATGCTTTAAAAACCCACTATCCCAATGTCGTTGCCATGCATCAAAAGATTGATAAAACATGGGTGGAAAACTTTGATTTTGAACCTTTTGACTTGGTTCTTGATGCCATAGATGATATTCACGCGAAGATTGCAGTGGTGCACAAGTGTCATGCAAAACTTATCGCTTCGATGGGTTCAGCCAAACGACTTGACCCGACTCAGATGGAGTTTGTCTCTATTTGGAAAACAGAAGGGGATAAATTTGCGTCTAAAATGCGTTATGAGCTTAGAAAGAGCGGTTTTAAAGGGGATTACAAGGTGATCTTTACCAAAGAGCAGCCTAACTGTAAAGAGAAAGGTTCCTTTGTCGGTGTGACAGGCTCCTTTGGATTGGCACTGTGTGCTAAAGCGATAGAGCGACTCAATGGATGATTTGGTGAATTATGCGGTTGTTGAAGCTGGTGAACCTTGGCTTTGCATTGCACGCGGTAACCGGCTTGATATCTTTTACAAAGGTGAAAAAACAAAATCATTGGATGGTTTTCGTTTGATTACTGCTTTAATGATCGTAGATGATACGGTATTTGTTGCTGATGAAGATAGTATCATGATAATCAATCTGCTTGATTATACAAAAAAAGTGCTTCTTAAGGGTGTCAATGGCTGTAAAGGATTTGAGTTTGTTCATACCAACCTTTTTATGGCTTTAGCAGATCAGATAAAGATTGCAGTGCTTAATATCGATCATTTGCAGACGCAGATTATGGCAGATGTTAAGCAGGGTTTGACAGGAGCTGATGCTGTAGCCTTTGATGATGATCGATTATGGATTTTAGACACACAAAGCGGGGCTTTAGGCTATATGTTGGGACGTGAGTTTTTTGAAGAATCATTCGAAGGTAGTTTGAATAATCCTATAGATATGACCTTGGGTCGTTATGGTGATGGATGCGGGGCTGGTAGACTCTTTATTGCTGATATGGGTAATGACCAAGTCAAGGTCTATAATCCTGAGGATAAAAGTATGCAAGTGTTGATCAAAGAGATCAAAAAGCCTGCATCGATCAGTAAATCAAAATGTAAACTTTATATCAGCACTTTAGAAAATGAGACTATTTACTGTTTTGATCTAAAAAGTTTGAGTTTAGAAATTTTGGAGTTAGAATTATGAGATTACTTGTATCAGCAATGGAGCCTTCAGCCAATCTGCATTTAAAAGCGGTGGCCAAGCATTTACAGGAGTGTGAATATATTGGTATTTTTGATGAGAGCTTGGGGCACCCGCTTTACAGTCCTGATGAGTTCGGTGTCATGGGTTTTATCGATGTTTTTAAAAAGATCTTTTTTGCCAAGGAGGCGATAAAAGAGTTGGTCTTTTTAGCCCGTGATGCCGATAAGGTGCTGCTTATAGATGCACCGGCTTTTAATATTCCCTTGGCCAAAGCGATCAAAAAGAGATATCCCGATAAAGAGATCATCTATTATATCCTTCCTAAGGTTTGGGCATGGAAGAAAAAAAGAGCTCAAAAAGTGATGCGTTACACCGATAAACAGCTCTCTATTTTTCCTTTTGAGGATCAATATTATCCGACGGCTACTTATGTGGGTAACCCTTTAATGGATGAGATTTCCGCTTTTAAAGATACTGTCATTCACAGTGATACCATTACTTTTCTTGCGGGTAGTCGTAATCGAGAGATCAGATCTTTGATGCCTGTGATGAAACAACTCAGAGAACAACTTTCGGATAAGAAGGCCATTTTGGTTATACCTGCACATTTTGGTGATGCAAAGATCGAAGAGCTCTATGGAGACTTAAGCGGTTTTGAGATCTCAAGAGATACCCATAAAGCGGTATATCAAGCCTCTTACGCCTTTGTCTGTTCCGGAACGGCAACCCTGGAAACGGCACTCATTGGAACACCGTTATCACTGATTTATATTACCAATAAGTTTGAGTATAAATTGGGACGTATGTTGGTCAAATTACCCTATGTGGGATTGGCTAATCTGCTATTTTGGTTTGCAGGAAAAGGGGCGATGCATCCGGAGTTTCTCCAGGATGAGGTACGTGTTGAAAAGCTTTTAAAAGCCTGCCGTGAGAGCAACGCTGAGGGCTTTTTAGAAAAAAGCAAACAGTTACGTTTGATGCTGGGCCGTGAATGTAACAAAAAAGTAGCAGAAGTTGTAGCAAACTAAAGATTAGCAATGCTATAATAAACCAAAAATGTATCAAATACATCAAAACAACTATTTTAAAAGGATACCTCTTGGATAAAGAACCTATGACAGCTCAGGGCTATGAGAAACTTTCAAAAGAGTTTGAATACTTAAAAAATACCGAACGCCCTAAAATTGTTATTGAGATCGAAGTTGCGGCAGAGCATGGTGACTTTAAGGAAAATGCAGAGTATCATGCAGCTAAAGAGAAACAAAGATTGATGGATGAACAGCTCAATCGTATGAGTGATATGTTGGGTGTTGCTCAGATTATCGACCCCAGTACCTTGACGCATGAACGTGTCAGTTTTGGGTCATGTATAGAGTTGTGCGATCTGGATACGGATGAGACCTTTGAGTACATTATCGTGGGTGGCCCGGAAGCTATGCCGGATAAAGGTCTGATCTCATTTCACTCTCCCTTAGCCAAGCAGCTTTTAGGCAAGGAAGAGGGTGATGAGGTACGTGCCAAACTTCCAGGCGGTGTCAGAGAGTTTGAAGTGGTATCGATTACGTATAAGGAAATCGAGTTTGAAGATTAGTGTTCAAATCAAAAAACTTGATGATCGGGCTATCGTACCACAGTACCAGAGCCACGAGGCATCAGGATTTGATTTTCATGCATTAGATAATGTCATGCTGGAACCGGGCGAACGGGCATTGGTTCCAACGGGTCTTTCAATGGCACTCTCTTTTGGGTATGAACTGCAGATTCGTCCAAGAAGCGGATTGGCATTTAAACATGGTGTAACCGTTCTTAATGCTCCAGGAACGGTAGATAGTGACTACAGAGGGGAAGTTAAGATCCTTTTGATCAATCATGGCGATGCAACATTTACCGTCAATGCGGGAGAGAGGATCGCTCAAGGTGTGATTCAAGAGGTCTTGCAAGCAAAGTTCATCGTAGTTGATGAACTTCAAGATACAGACCGCGGATCCTGCGGTTTTGGAAGTACAGGAAAATAGATGAAAGTAGCAATCATTGGGGCGAGCGGTTTTACAGGATTGGAACTGATCAAGATTATCTATACCCACCCAAAGTTTGAATTGGCCTATGTGGCAACCACTACAGGTGATACAACGATAGAGGTGTTGCATCCTGCTTTAAAAGATGTTGTCAGCGGAGATGTACAAAAAGTTGATCTGGAGTTTATTAAAACAAATTGTGATCTGGTTTTTTTGGCAGTACCGCATAAGACAGCGATGGAGTTGGTTACTGTATTGATGCAAAGTGGTATTAAAATTGTGGATCTTTCCGCAGATTACCGTTTAGAATTGCAAACTTATGAGCAGAAGTATTGTCCGCATACAGATGCCAACAATATCAAAAATGCGGTTTACGGTCTGCCAGAACTTTATAGCAAGGAGATTGAACAATCTCAACTGGTTGCCAACCCGGGATGTTATCCGACCTCTGCGATACTGGCTTTGGCTCCTTTTGCCAAACTTTTAAAAGAGGGTGCCCCGATCTTTATCGATGCAAAAAGCGGTGTCAGCGGTGCCGGGAAGAAGTGTGTGGATAACACCCATTTCGTAACCATCAACGAAAATATGTTCGCTTATGCACCTTTGGATCACCGACACGGAGCTGAAGTAACAGAGAAGCTGGGTTATCTAAATGGCCGAAAAAATCAGGTGCATTTTGTGCCGCATTTAGTACCCATTACCCGAGGGATGCTCTCATCTATTTATATCCAAGTGAATGAAGCAATAGATGCCCAAAAAATATTACGGGATTATTATAAAGATCACTATTTTGTCCGTGTCTGTGATGAACCTGTTGGGATGAAACAGGTCGCTGGTACCAACTTTTGTGACATCTATGTCAAGCAAGAGGGTCAGACGCTTTTTATATCTTCAGCCATTGATAACCTACTTCGAGGGGCTTCTTCTCAAGCGGTAGTTAATGCCAATCTTATGTCAGGATTTGATGCCGCTTTAGGGATCCCTGTTATGGCTTATGCTCCCTAATGATAGAAGTTAAAGAGGGGGCTATTTTTGTTGCGGATGCCCATTATGCATCCTACCGCCCACTGTTTAAAAAGCTTATTGACCTCATAGAGTCTGGCGAGATCCAAACACCACAACTCTTTTTGATGGGTGATGTTTTTGATCTGCTTATGGGACCTATCAAAGCGTTTACCAAAGCAGAACAAAAGATCGTTTCTCAACTCCAAACACTTTCCCAACGCCTTGAGATTATCTACCTTGAGGGCAATCATGATTTTCAACTGAAGAGCATTTTCCCGGATATGAAGATTATTACTTTAAAAGATCAGCCTGTTCAAGCACTCTATAATGGCAAAGAGGGGTATCTTGCTCATGGTGATTGGAATGAAGGTCTCTTGTATCGCATTTACTCTTTAGTCATTCGCAACAGATTTTTTCTCTATTTTTTACATTTGTGTGACACACTGTTAGGGGGCAAATTGAGTCTCTGGTTTAGAACCAGGATGAGTCGTAAGAAAATTTGCCATGACTTTGAGGGGTTTGAATCTTATATTGTTAAAAAGTTTCAACGAAAAGACCGATATAATGGATGGTTTGTCGAAGGACATTACCATCAAGGTAGCAGTTTTTTTGTGGATGGAACGTTTTATCACAATCTCTCTGCGATGGCTTGTAATAAAAGTTATTTTGTAGTACAATCTAGTGATAAGGTGATTTCTCTGGTAAGTCACACGCTTTAAGGAGCAATGTAATGGGTATTAATGAGAATACTCTGAAGGTCGGAACCAATGAGATGGAGTTGGTTGACTTTCGGATTATGCGGTATTTTGAGGGTGAATTGTATGAGGGTATTTTTGGTATTAATGTATCAAAAGTACGTGAAATTATTCGTCTTCCTAAGCTGACCGAGATACCTGGTGTTGCTGAATTTATTGAAGGTATTTTTGATCTTCGAGGTGTCGTTATTCCTGTGGTCAATCTGGGTCGTTGGATGGGGCTTGATGAGCCGCCTGAAGATAATCTAGAAAAACGTGTCATCATTGCAGAGTTTAATAATATCCTTATCGGCTTTGTTGTTAACGAAGCCAAACGTATCCGACGTATTAACTGGAAAGATATTGAACCCGCCTCTTTTTCATCGGGAGTGGGTGAACTGGACAAGAGTAAAATTACAGGTGTTACCCGTATCGAAGATGATGCAGTGCTTTTGATTCTGGATCTTGAGAGTGTGGTTATGGACTTAGGACTTTATGCTCCGCCAAAAGCCAATATCGAAGAGGAACAAAGAGGTTTTTCCGGTTTGGTACTGCTGCTTGATGATAGTGCTACAGCACGAAGAATTATGAGTGAAGCCTTAGAAGAGATGGGATTTGATGTCGTAGAAGCTTTTGATGGACAAGAGGGCTTATCTCAGCTTAATGCACTGTATGAGCGTTACGGTGAAAGCTTGCATGATAAATTAAGATTGATTGTGTCCGATGTAGAGATGCCGCGTATGGATGGTTTTCACTTCGCTTCAAGAGTTAAAGAGGATGATAGATTTAAGGATGTGCCGATTATCTTTAACTCTTCGATCAGTGATCATTTTAGCGAAATACGGGGTAAAGATGCAGGAGGCGAAAGCTATCTTGTGAAGTTTGACCCGGCAACTTTTTTTAACGAAGTCACCCGTGTTATCAAAGAAAATATACCAGCAGAAGGAACCAGCTAATGGATGAATTTCAGGAAATATTACAAGATTTTTTAATTGAGTCGTTTGAACTTATTGAACAACTTGACCAAGATTTAACACTTTTAGAGACTCAGCCTGATGATCTGGAACTTTTAAACAGAATCTTCCGTGTTGCTCACACGGTTAAAGGGGCCAGTTCCTTTTTAAACTTTGATGTATTAACGCATTTGACACACCATATGGAAGATGTTCTTAACAAAGCACGTCACAATGAACTCTCTATTACCCCTGAAGTTTTAGATGTGGTTCTTCCTTCTATCGATATGATGAAAGATCTGCTTTATACGATTCGAGATACCGGAGCTGACGCGGGTGTGGATGTTTCTGAAATCGTTTCCAAGCTCGATATGATTGCCGGTGGCGATGGCAATGTCGATGGTCCGACCGGAGATGAGGATGCTACTGTTGAAGAACCGCCAGCCGCTCCTGCAGCATCTGCAGAGGATGAAGAGGAACCCGATTACTCAAATATGTCTGATGATGAAGTTGAGGCAGAGATTGAACGTCTTTTAGCAGAAAGAATGGCAGCCGATAAAGCTCGTAGAGAAGAGAAGATCGCTGCTGGTGAGAAGGTGCTTTCAAGTGCCCCTGAAGAGGGTGATGCTGAACCAGCGGCTAAAGAGGAGCCTAAAGCTGCTCCAGTTAAAGAGGAGCCTGTCAAGCCTGCACAACCTGCACCAGTTGCTGCAACACCAGAACCGGTACCAGCAGCACCGGCCGCTTCTGCTGCCAAAGCTGCTCCAAAATCTGCAGCCGTAGTGGAGCAGACCATTCGTGTTGATGTCAAGCGTCTGGATCACCTGATGAACCTTATCGGGGAGCTGGTACTGGGTAAAAACAGACTGATCAAGATCAATGATGATGTAGAAGAGCGATATGAAGGTGAAGAGTTCCTTGAGGAGCTTAATCAAGTCGTGTCGATAGTATCATTGGTAACGACAGATCTTCAAATTGCTGTGATGAAAACCAGAATGCTTCCAATCGGTAAAGTATTTAATAAATTCCCGCGTATGATCCGTGACTTGACACGTGATCTTAACAAGAAGATTGATTTGGTGATCTCCGGGGAAGAGACAGAGTTGGATAAATCGATCGTTGAAGAGATCGGGGATCCGCTTGTTCACATTATTCGAAACTCGTGTGATCATGGTGTTGAGATGCCTGCTGATCGTTTGGCAAAGAAAAAATCTGAAACAGGTACGATCGAGCTTAAAGCTTATAACGAAGGTAATCATATCGTTATCTCTATCACTGATGATGGTAAGGGCCTTGATCCAGATATGCTTAAGCAAAAGTCTATTGAAAAAGGGATTTTGTCAGAGCATGAGGCTGATACTATGGGCGATAAAGAGGCTTTCGGGCTTATCTTCAGACCAGGATTTTCGACAGCCGCTCAAGTAACGTCAGTCTCAGGACGCGGTGTTGGTATGGACGTTGTTAAGACCAATATCGAAAAGCTTAACGGTATTATTGATATTGAAAGTGAGATCAATGTCGGTACAACAATGAAGTTAAAGATCCCACTAACACTAGCTATTATTCAAGCTTTATTGGTTGGTGTACAAGAGGAGTATTATGCGATTCCTTTGGCATCCGTACTTGAAACAGTGCGTATTACCAAAGAGGAGATCACTTCTGTAGAAAACCGTTCTGTTATGCGTTTAAGAGATGAAGTCTTACCATTAGTTCAATTAGGTGATATCTTTGATGTTGAGCGTGTTTTTGATACGGGTGAACATGCTTATGTCGTTATTCTTGGGCTGGCAGAGTCTAAGATCGGTGTGATTGTTGACACCCTTGTTGGTCAAGAAGAGATCGTTATTAAATCTTTAGGAGAGTATCTTAAAGGTATGGAAGGGATCGCCGGTGCGACCATCCGTGGTGACGGTGGGGTAACACTGATTGTGGATGTCGCAGCACTGATGCAAATGGCTAAATCACTTGACACCACGGCTCTAGCTGCGAAAGCCAATGCCGTAGCTGGTGGTGTAAAAAATGAGCCGGCTGATTACAATGTCATGATCGTCGATGATAGTAAAACAGATAGAACGATTATGAGAAAAGCATTAGAACCACTGGGCATTACCTTGACAGAAGCCGTAGATGGTATGGATGCACTTAATATCTTAAAATCAGCAACCAAACCTTATGATGCGATGCTGATTGATATCGAGATGCCAAGAATGGATGGTTATACACTTGCCAGTGAGATCAAAAAATACAGCAAGTATAAAAACCTGCCACTGATCGCAGTTACCTCACGTACGGGTAAATCAGATAGAATGCGTGGGGTTGAGTCAGGTATGGTAGAGTATGTGACCAAGCCTTACTCTCCGGATTACCTCCTTAACGTGGTAAAACGTAATATTAAATTTACTATGGAGCATACAGCATGAGCGATCAATTACAAGAGATAATCAACAAACAGCAAAAACAGCACTCTCCAACTGATCCTGATGTTATCGAAGAGGTCGTTCAGCTCGTAGGCTTCATCGGCCAGGCGCAGCAGCGACGGCCGGTGCGAGATCAGAACCAGTCCGCTTGACTGCTTGATCTCGTGCAGCAGCTTGCGCAGCTCCGCATCTCCGGTGCCGTCGATCGCCGAGTTGGCTTCGTCGAATAGAATAAACTGCGACATCGGCGCCAGGCCGCGCACCAGCGCGATGCGCTGCATGACCCCCTGCGACAGGGTATCTCCGACGCCGTCGCCGATGACCGTCTCGTAGCCGCGCGGCAATTGCGCGGCGATATCGTCGAGGCCCAGGCGGCGCGACAGCTCGAGCGCGACCGCCGTGCGATGGGGGCGGAACATGGTGAGGTTCTCCAGGATGGTCCCCTTCATCGCCTGGCCTTTCGACGGCAGATAGGCGATCGCCTTGCCCCGAACGGCGGGAGCGAGCTCCGAGATGTTGTAATCGCCCAGGCGCACCGTGCCGGC
>JBFHUP010000043.1:0-9202 GCA_041589975.1 Sulfurimonadaceae bacterium
CCTTTAAAAAATTCTGACTGAATATACCAACCTTTTGAATTATAGTGATACCAGTATCCATGTTTTAAACCATTTTTGTACGAACTTTTAAATGTAAGATTACCGTTTTTATCAAATGATTTTTCCACACCATGTTTTTGGTTGTTTTTGTAGTTACTGAGAGTTTTTAATTCACCACTATCATAGAACTCTTTTCTGATTTCAGCTTGTAAAATACAAAGTGGCAATAGAAGTAGAAGAAGGAATTTCATAATTAAAGAAGAGTTATGCTTCTTCTTTAATGTTAAACTGCTTTCTGTAGTTTTCTTCAAGTGACATAGATTTATCTTTCGGATCAATGGGATCGCCAAAAACGACATGGATGTCGTGACTTCCTTTGGCTTTGAGACCTTTTTTCAGTGTCTCATTGGCATTGGTTTTGATATAGACAGGGATCATCGGTAGGCGGTTTTTAAGTGCGATGATCTTGGCACCTTCTTTAAACTCTGTAAGATTTTTGTCTGTCTTATTACGAGTCCCTTCAGGGAAGATAAAGATAGAGCGTCCCATTTTGACAGAATCTTTGATATCATTAAAAAAACCACTCATCTGTGATGATTCGCGATCTATCAGGATAGTTCCTGCATTTCTTACAAAGACACCAAAGAAAAAGGAGTTGTAGAGCTCTTTTTTGGCGATCCACATACCGTAAGCTGGTGTGTTTTCCACTGCGATATCGACAACTAACGGGTCAATAACACTTTTATGATTGATCAACAAAAGACACTTTTCTTTGGGTGCTTTTTCAGGATTGTCTACCACAATGTGAATACCAATATAACCAAGCAGTTTATGTGCATAGATGTCACGAATCTCTCGAATCTCTTCATCACTGGAGGCAAACTTACATTTAAATCCGTAATAGTTTGTTAAAAAAGTGGCATAGATCGCTATTTTTATCTGTCTCAAGTTCACGTGGGAACTCCTGGGTAATTTTTGGGTAAGTATATCGAAATAATATTTGAGTTCGTTTTAACACAACATAAGCAGATAAAAAAGGGTAATATTATAAACTTATTGTAATAACGAATTAAGTTATATTCTAATATCATAGATGAATCAGTGTTCTCCATATATCTAACAAAGGCGAGGGTGGCAATGTATGATTTTAAAACTTTTCCGGACTTGTTGAAGTATATTGATCATGATGTACATAATGAAAAGTTTCTCTCATATCTTGAGGGTACTCAGTGGGTGACCTTCACCTCGCAGCAGTTTGTTAACACTTCACGAAAAGTGGCCAACGCATTTGCTGCCAAAGGTATCACCAAAGGGACAACAGTAGCTATTATTTCCGACTCTTCTCCTTTTTGGCTTATGGTCGATTTCGCGTTACAGGAATTGGGAGCGATATCAGTGCCCATCTTTGCCAATATATCGAGTGAAAATTTAATTTATCAGATCGAAGATGCAGAGATTCATTATATGTTTATCGCGTCCCAAGAGAAGTTTGATCAACTACAAGAGCATATACCTAAAATGGAGCTTGTCGTCACACTTGATGTCAAAGATGAAGCTGACAATATCATCCATTTTGATCAGTTTATCAAAGAGGCCTCAGAGATACCGGCCTATCAGGTTGAGATTGACGGTGATGACTTGGCTACGATTATTTACACCAGCGGTTCGACAGGACGCCCTAAAGGGGTAGAACTTACGCATAAAAATTTCATGTCACAGCTTATCGATGTTGTTCAGGTGATTCCGTTGCATGAAAAGCATATTGCATTAAGTTTTTTACCGTTGGCTCATATCTTTGAGCGTATGGTGATGAGTTATTATTTAGCCAGCGGTCTGAGTGTCTATTTTGCTGATGATGTCAAAAACGTGGGTAACCTGATCAAAGAGGTACGACCAACGATTATGACCGTTGTGCCAAGGCTACTTGATAAGATCTATACCAAGATGCATGAAAATGCCTCCAATGCGAAAGGTATCAAATGGCTGATAGCCAAGATGGCATTTAGCAGAGCGGATCATAAAGATGTTGAATCTGCACCAAACATAGTGGATAGACTCTCCCAAAAGTTGGTTTATAAAAAATTGCTGGAAGCTTTGGGCGGACGTATTGACTTTTTGATTTCAGGCGGAGCTCCGTTAAGTCAAACAACAGAGCGGTTTTTTACCAATATCGGCGTGACCATCTATCAAGGGTATGGTTTAAGTGAAACCTCACCGGTAATTTCTGTCAATACCCCGACAGATCATAAGTTTGGTACGACAGGAAAAGCTTTACCAAGCGTGGAAGTGGCTCTTATGGAGGATGATGAACTGCTGGTTAAGGGTCCTAATGTGATGAAAGGGTACCATAAACAGCCCGAAAAAACAGCCCAAACGATAGAGGATGGTTGGTTGCATACAGGAGATTTAGCCTCCATTGATGCACAAGGGTATATAACGATTAAAAGTCGAAAAAAAGAGCTTTTTAAAACCTCTACAGGAAAATATGTATCAGCTATCGTTATTGAACAGAGTCTTGCCCAAAGCAAGTGGATCGAGTATGCATTGTTGGTTGCCGATAATCAGCCGTATGTGACGGCACTTCTGTTTTTAGATCCGCTGATCATTGAGTCCTATGCTCAAAAGAAACGATTACGGGGTGATACATTCGAAGAGTATGTGACTGATCCTAAAGTAGAAAAACTGATTGCGGCTGTTGTGGATCAAACCAACAAGCACCTTAATGCTTGGGAAAAAGTGAAAAAGTTTACTTTGGTGACCGAACTTCCAACGATAGAAAATCATATCTTAACACCCTCTATGAAGGTGTCACGACACAAAGCGTATGATCGATATCATGAGATGATAGAAAAGATGTATTCCAAAACAGAAGGTGATTCATGATGAAAGAAAGAATTGCGATAATTGACGGTGTTCGAACTCCCGTAGCCAAAGCGGGGGGTAAGTTTAAGGGAATCCAAGCAGAAAACCTGGGTGCCCATGTGGTCCAAGAGGTGGCTTTACGAGTGGGTGTTGAGCTTGATCGCTATGATGAGGTGATTATCGGAAATGTTTCACAACCTTCACATGCTGCTAATGTAGCTCGTGTTATTGCACTAAAAGCGGGATTTCCGGAGCATGTACCTGCCTATACGGTACACCGCAACTGTGCTTCTGGTATGGAAGCAATCACCACAGCTGCCAATAAAATCTTGGCAGGTCAGGGTGAGATCTATCTGGCAGGCGGTGTCGAGTCCATGAGTAATATCCCGCTCTTTTTTTCACCGGCGATGACCAATGTTTTTGAGGGGCTTTTTAAAGCACGAACTTTGACAGAAAAGATTAAAAACCTTGCAAGCTTTCGTCCCTCCTTTCTCAAACCCATTGTGGGTCTGATGCAGGGTCTGACGGATCCGACTTCAGGTCTTATTATGGGTTCTACAGCTGAGGTTTTGGCTCAGGATTTTGGTATCAGCCGTGAGGAACAAGATATCTTTGCGTCACAAAGTCATAACAAAGCAGAAGCAGCTCAAAAGGCAGGTATTTTCAAAGAGGAGATCGCTCCAGTGATCTATAATCCTCTAAAAGGCTTAGTGATGGAAGATGATGACGGTATCCGTTATGATCAGACCCCTGATAAGCTTGCCAAACTTAAGCCCTTTTTTGATCGTAAAAACGGTACGGTAACTGCAGGAAACTCCTCTCAGGTCTCTGACGCGGGAGCTGCAGTGGTTTTAATGAGTGAGAGTAAGGCCAAGGAACTGGGTTACGAACCCTTAGGCTATTTAAGAGAGTATGCTTATGAAGGTCTTGATCCGATCCGTATGGGTATGGGTCCGATCTACGCTACTAATAAACTGCTTAATAAGACAGGTATGAAGATGAGTGACTTTGAAGTTATAGAGATGAATGAGGCTTTTTCGGTTCAGGTATTGGCCAATCTAAGAGCCTTTGAATCAGCCCAATATGCAAAAAAACATTTTGGGCGTTCAACGGCTGTAGGTTCTATTGATACCAACATCTTAAATATCAACGGCGGTGCGGTAGCGATCGGTCATCCGGTAGGTATGACTGGTACGCGTATCGTTATACATACGCTTAAAGAGTTACGACGACAAAATAAACAGACAGGCTTGGCAACACTGTGTATCGGTGGCGGCCAAGGTGCCGCGTTTGTATTGGAGGTGGCATAATGGATACCACAATGAAACTTGAAGTTGCTAAAGACGGTGTTGCAACCCTGACCTTTGATCTGCCTAACAGCAGTGTCAACCTTCTGACCAAAGAGGTATTGCTTGAACTTGAAGGGCACTTGGATGCTCTAAAAAAGCGTGATGATATTAAAGCTCTGCTTTTTACCAGTGCTAAGGAGAATATTTTCATCGCGGGAGCCAATATCGAAGAGATCAAAGAGCTTACCGATGAACAAGAGGCTTATGAAGTGGTTCGAAAAGGGCAGATGATCTTGGCAAAGATTCGCATACTGCCTTATCCTACGATTGCGGTTATTGATGGAGCGTGTCTGGGTGGCGGATTTGAGTTGGCCTTGCGGTGTGATTATCGTATCTGTACGGAAGCCGCAGCGACAAAGATCGGACTGCCGGAAGTCAATCTTGGGGTACTGCCTGGTTTTGGCGGTACCCAAAAACTGAAACATCTGATCGGTCCATCCAAAGCGATTGAATTGATCTTGGGCGGTAAGGTGATCAATGGTCAAAAGGCACTTAAACTTGGGATGGTTGATGCTTGTGTCCCACATGGGTATCTGGGATTTAAGATTAAAAGTTTTGTACAGGAAGCGTTAGATCCAAAGCAGGAAGCAGCTATTTTAGCCCGTAGACACAAACCAAGTTTGATCGAGAGGTTTTTACCATTTCTGATCTGGAAATTTGCCAAAAAAACCGTTATGGCGAAGACCAAAGGGCAATATCCGGCTCCTTTAGCTATTATCGATCTTTTTAAACGTACCCAAGGTTTACCAATCCATGAAGGTTTGGAAAAAGAGGCCAGAGCCTTTGCCAAGTTGGCTATCACACCGATTTCTAAAAACCTGATCTCGCTCTTTTTTGCGGTTGAAGGGATCAAACATGAAGAACTTCCGGTTAAAAAATCAGAACTCTTGCCTGTGGATATCGTCTCTGTTGTAGGCGGCGGTACGATGGGTGGCGGTATCGTATGGCTTTTTGCCAAGATCGACAAGCTGGTACGTTTAAAGGTTCGCGGTTTTCCGCAAGCAGCTGCAACTCTTCAAGCTGTTGCTCAATCTTTTGAGGCCGTGAAAAAGCGTCGTCGTTTGACAGCCAGAGAAGTGGATATGAAGATGACACGTATCTCTTACGGTGTGGATTATAAGTCCCTTCAAAATTCAGATCTGGTGATTGAGGCCATTGTTGAAAATGTCGAAGCCAAACAAGCAGCCTATAAAGAGCTTGAAGCTGTTTTGCATGAGGATGCCATTATTGCAACCAACACTTCATCACTATCTATTGATCTGTTGGCTCAAAATCTTAAAAAGCCCGAACGCTTTTTGGGTATGCACTTTTTTAATCCGGTACCGCTGATGCCGCTTGTTGAGGTCATCAAAGGTGAAAAGACGGAGGATAAGGTGGTCGCAACGGTTGTGGATCTGGCTAAAAAAGCAGGAAAGACACCGATCGTCGTAAAAAATGGAGCGGGCTTTTTAGTTAACCGTATTTTGCTTCCGTATATCAATGAATCTGCCAAGCTATTAGAAGAGGGCGGTAAGATCGATCGTATCGATAAAGTAATTGCCAATTTTGGTATGCCGATGGGTCCTTTTACTTTAGCGGATGAGGTGGGGCTTGATGTCGGATTCAAAGTGGCTAAAGTCTTAGAAGAGAACTTTGGGGAACGCATGAAGGTTTCAACTCTCTTGGACCGTGTCTTTAATGAGCTCAAACTCTTGGGTAAAAAGGATAAAAAAGGGTTCTATATCCATGACGGCAAAAACAAAGAGGTCAATAAAGAGATCAGCAAACTGCAACTTTCACATCACAGTTTTGATGCCCAAGAGATTATTGATCGGGCGATGCTGATTATGATCAATGAAGCAGCTTTATGTCTGCAAGAGGGTGTTGTTAAAGATGCCAAGCATCTAGATGTTGCGATGATTATGGGGACAGGCTTCCCGCCATTTAGAGGGGGACTGCTAAAATACGCAGACTCTTTAGGGATCAAAAATGTACACAGTACTTTAGAACGACTTGCAGGGCGTTACGGGTCACGTTTTACACCGGCACCGTTGATTGTCAAGATGGCTGAAGCCAACGACACATTTTATTAAGGAGTGCGTGATGATGGAGTATATTTGGATCGTATTAACGATCGTGCTAATTGGTATGTGGTTTGTCGGAACGCCGATGATTTTATGGTCAGTAGTACTTGCAGGCTTGATGTATGATCTGTTAGGTCTTACCACAGCTTTTTATATCTATGCAGGTATTCATCTCTTTTTTCTGCTCTCTCCCATTAGAGCTCTTTTTCTCTCAGGACCGTTGCTTCGTTTAATGATGAAACTGCGGTTGCTTCCTTCAATCTCAGCTACGGAACGAACGGCACTGCTTTCTGGAAGTGTCTGGATGGATGGTGAGATCTTTTCGGGTAAACCCAACTTTAAAAAAGTGATGAGTGAACCCTATCCTTACTTGACCAATGAGGAGCAAGCCTTTTTGGATAATGAGGTGGAAGAGGTGTGTCGCATGACCAATGATTATGAGACCTTTCAGACCAAGGACCTGCCTGATGCCGTGTGGCAGTACCTTAAAGATAAACGCTTTTTTGGGATGATTGTACCTAAAGAGTATGGGGGCTTGGGTTTTTCTGCTTTGGGACATTCCAGTGTGATTCAAAAAATGGCGACGCACTCTCAGGGTCTGGCTATTACCACCATGGTACCCAACTCCTTAGGGCCTGCAGAACTTATTTTGCATTATGGAACCGAGCATCAAAAAGATCACTACTTGGAGCGTCTGGCCAAAGGTCTGGAGATCCCCTGTTTTGCTTTGACTGAACCCTTAGCAGGGAGTGATGCGACCTCTATTCGTGCCAAAGGTGAACTTTTTAAAGAGGGCGGGGAGATTAAAATCCGTCTGAATTTTGACAAACGTTATATCACTTTAGGCGGTATTGCAACTCTGATCGGTTTGGCTTTTACGCTTTATGATCCGGATGGACTTTTAGGTGAGGAGCATGATCTGGGCATAACTTGTGCTTTAATTCCTTCAACGACACCGGGAATTACTCAGGGACGCCGTCATGATCCTTTAGGTGTACCGTTTGTTAATTCACCTATTAATGGTAAAGATGTCGTTGTAGGACTGGATGCCATTATCGGCGGTAAAGAGGGGATTGGTCGCGGTTGGACGATGCTAAATGAGTCTTTGGCTGTGGGTCGCGGTATCTCTTTACCATCGACATCCACAGGGGGCGTGAAACTTTCAGCCCGTGTGGCCGGAGCTTACTCCATGATCCGTGAGCAGTTTGGTATGTCCGTGGGTAAGTTTGAGGGTATTGAAGCGGTGCTTGGTGATATTGCGGCTAAAGCTTATATGATCGATGCAGCCAGACGTTTTACGATTGGAGCTATTGATAATGGGGAAAAACCTTCGGTGATTACCGCGGTCATGAAGTACCACACGACAGAGATCTACCGCCAAGCAATCAATGATGCGATGGATGTTGTCGGGGGTGCAGGAATCAGTATGGGGGACAAAAACCTTTTAGGAGCTGCTTATATCGGAGCTCCGATTGCCATTACGGTTGAAGGTGCCAATATCATCACACGAACCTTACTGCAATTTGGTCAGGGTGTGATTCGTTGTCATCCTTTTGTCTACAAAGAGATCGAAGCTTTAGAAGCGGGTAATGTCAAAGATTTTGACCGATACTTTTGGGGCCATGTGGGACTGACACTCAGAAATGCCGTACGTATGATGCTGTTAAGTGTGACACGCGGTTATCTGCACTGTCCAAAATCTAAAAATGTAGCCAAATATTATGAACGCAAACTGGTCTGGACGTCAGCGACCTTTGCTTTTTTAACCGACTTTCTTATGGCATTTTACGGAGGAAGCCTGCGTCAAAAAGAGAAGATTTCGGCACGCTTTGGTGATATCCTTTCGAATTCCTACCTGCTTATGGCTACGATGAGACGTTTTTCAGAGAATGGCTACTCCAAAGAGGAAGCGGTCTTTATGCGTTACAATGGAGATCGAGCTTTAAGCAAGATTCAAGAGGCCTTTGATGAGATCTTTGCCAATCTTTTTGATAATAAGATTTTGCATTGGTTGAGCTATCCGATGCGAATTTATGCACGCTTTAACCGTATGGGAACCGAAGTGAGAGATAGAGATACCAAAAAAATGGCTGAGGCATTAATTCACAGCGGTGCCTTACGAGATACTTTGACCGAAGGTATTTATCATGGTGGCAGACTGCAAAAGTTGGATGAGACACTCAAACTGCATGAGGAAGCGGGAGAACTGGTGCGTAAGATGAAAAAAGCGATGCGTACCAAAGTTCTGCCCAAAGAGCCTGTAGATACCTTAGTCGATATGGCACTTGAAAAGGGGGTATTAACACAGGAAGAACATGTTACACTTAAAAAAGCGTATGAGGCGAAACATGACTTTGTGCAAGTAGACAGTTTTTCTATCGAGTCTTACGTCAAAAAATAGGAGAAGCGTGTGGGTGGTTTGGTTTTTCATTCAACACATCAGATTTTAAAGTATCTTCATAAGATGATTGATACCAAAGTCACCATCGAGGGGGAGGAGCACTTAGACCTGCAATCCCCTATGCTTTTTTGTGCCAACCATTTTACCCGTTTCGAGACCTTTATTATGCCCAATGTTCTGTATCGAAAACTTGATATGGAAGCACGCTCTTTAGCGGATAGTTCTCTTTTTTCAGGTACCTTAGGAGATTTTCTTTCAGAACTGGGAACCATCTCTACGAAAGATCCGCATCGTGATGAGATCATCATTCGTGATCTTGTTACAGCCCATAAGATTCAATTGTTGTAGGGATGTCAGGGAGGAGAGATGTTCAAGACCAGCATCAGTGATTTCGCCGCAACACAGCATTTCCAGCTGTGTGAGATTTGGAAACAAGTTTACGAAGAGCTTCAAGTGTTCGTTTGTGAGATCGTCCCCATCAACGGCGAGATGCTCAATGTGCCATGTGATCGGTTCTCGACCAGCAG
>JBFHUP010000044.1:0-9109 GCA_041589975.1 Sulfurimonadaceae bacterium
CTAGTCCTTTCTTCTTATAAACTGCAGCAAAACTTGTATCTACCAGACCATTAGCAGGAGTACCACCTAAGAATTGGTCAGACCAACCATTAAACTTATGAAGTGTAGCCCATGGTGTTTGAAATGCTGTTTTACCATCACCACCTAAAGTCTCTTGAGCTGCAATAAACTTTACGCCTGATAGTTTATAACTTAACTCAATATTTGAGTATGAAGAGTCATTGATCTTAGTTGTTGCAGTTTGATCACTTGTTTTTCTAGTCGCTCTTCCTTGAGTAGCGAATTCTAGTTTATAACCAAAATCTCCAAAGCTACCTTCTGCATATCCCCCAATAGTATCAGTACCTTGCGTGTTCGCATTTTCAGCAATTTGATAATTATAAGCTACAACAGTATGATTTTTATTGATTTTATAATTCGCATTAAGTAGAATCGAATTTGTTTTTGTAGATAGATTGTATGTACTATTGAGATTATGTGTTCCCCAAATATTGTTATAATATCCAACTTGGTGACGTCCATATACATAGGCTGCTTTAACCTTAAGACCTTCTACACCTTTATAACATAGGGCTGCAAGATCAAAAGTTTGTGGCATTTGACGCCAAAAGACATGACCCACAAAACGGTGATCATCTAAAGTATACATATCACGACCAACTACAGCACCGAAATCTTTACCTTTATACATAAGTTTCGCTTGAGTCATACGTGTTTGTTCAGGATCTAGAACAAGTGAGTACTCATTATCATTTCCATTACCAGCTACCCCATCACTGTAGCCATTATCGAGAGCTGAGATATTTATTAGTTCCGCATACGCTGAAAAAGCACCTGATTTATATTTTGTACCAAATAAAAATCTATTGGTCAATGCCGTTGCATCTTTTAATGCATTGTTTTGTTCAACACCCTCATAACGTAAGTTATCATGAATTTTGAAACTAAAACCATCCTTTTCAGGTGTCTTTGCATCAGCCGCGAAGCTTGATGTCGTTAAAATAGCTGTAGCAGCTATAAGTGATCCCATAATCTTTTTGTTCATTAAATTTCCTTTTTTTAAATTTATTGAAGATAGTATAGGGGAATTAGTAGAAATTTAGATCAATCAACTGATTATTTTTTAATCAATTGATTGCTTTTTTAAACATCTTTGACATATAGGCAAAGACACCTAACATCAAAGAGAGTGCCAAGATAAAAATCGCAGCATAAGGAAGGTCTTTATAATCGTGAATAGAGATCTTAAAGACCACAAGTAAAGCCTCGATCATCAAGGCGATTAAAATAGATATCGAAAAATTCAATAAAGTCTTGATCTTGATATCACTTTTAGAGTTTTGAATCGATGGTAAAACCTCTTGTTCTAAAATCGTTTTACCCAGATCATAAACAGCCAAACCTAGCGTGAGGGCAATGACCGACTTGAAGATCCAATCCATACTCATGTTGTTATAAAAGAAAAGTTGTTCGACAAATCCATAAAATCCATACAAAACAACAAACAGTGAAAAAAACATCAGTCCGCCGCCTATAACACTGTAGGCAACTTTATTTAGACGATTGATTCCTTTTGAGCTTACAATCAGACCGAAACGTTCCAAAAGTTTTCTTACTCTAAAATCTAAGAAGATATATCCGTGTTCCGTTTCAAAAACCAGAGTCACACACAGTTTTCCCGTTGCCGTAGAGACATAGGGATGGGAGAAAAAAAACTCTCCGATCTCTGAATCAAAAATATATGCACGGCTGCTGCCCATACCCTCTTTGACTGATGCGTTTCTAAAATGATTTTCGGATGTTTGGACAAACTCTTTGTCCGTTTCGTAGATCAGTTCAAGACTGGGAAAGCTCTCAAAGAGCTTTGTTTTATCTTGAACATCGTAGAGATTCATCTGCTTTAGCGATGAATGTAAAAACTTTTTTATCAGGTCTTCATTATGCTCATAAATCGTTATGAGATCTTGCACCTATTCCTCCTCTTTGGCATACTTTTCATACAAGAAGCTTAAGATTGCTTCCCGACAACGTTGATACTCTGTATTATGCTGTAAAGCAACCCGATCACGCGGATGGTCCAGATTGACCTCTAAAATCTCCCCGATCGTTGCTTCGGGACCATTGGTCATCATGATAACACGGTCACTTAACAGTACCGCTTCATCCACATCATGGGTAATTATTATAACGGTATTTTTCTCTTTTTGCTGTATTTTCATCAGATGTTCTTGCAGACTGGCTCTGGTTAGAGAGTCCAGTGCTCCAAAAGGTTCATCCATAAGAAGTACTTTTGGATTGATCGAAAGGGCTCTTGCAATACCCACACGCTGTTTCATACCCCCTGAAATCTCACTTGGTTTTTTATCTTTGGCGTGATCCAGGCCTACCATATTGATATACTTTTCTACTCGCTCTTTGATCTCTTTAGGCGTCATAGTGCTTGAGAAGACTTTTTTAACAGCCATCTCGATGTTTTGATAAACTGACAGCCATGGAAGCAGCGAGTGATTTTGAAATACCACAGCTCTTTCCGGACCCGGTCCTTTGATCTCATCATCTTCTAAAGCCACAAAACCGTTTGTTGCCAGATCAAGCCCTGCAATCATATTAAGCAGCGTTGATTTACCACATCCTGAGTGACCAATGATTGAGATAATCTCATTTTGTTTGATCTCGACATTGACATCTTGTACGGCTACATAAGCATCTTTTCCCGGAATAGGAAAAGATTTTTCTACACCTTCTAATGTTAAAAACTTTGACATACTCTCTCCTTAGCCACGTTTTGTGTAATCAAAAAAGTCTGCGATTCTTCCCATGATAATATCAAGGATAAATCCAACGATACCTACTAAGAAGATACCGATAATAATATTGTGATAATTCAGGTTGTTATACTCATCCCAGATCCAAAATCCGATACCAATACCACCGGTTAACATCTCTGCTGCAACAATTACCAACCATGCAATACCAAGGCTTAATCTCATACCTGTAAAGATAAACGGTACGGCAACCGGTAAAATGATCTGAAACACTGTCTCAAGTTTTGTAAATTGCAGTACCTTGGCAACGTTTAAATAGTCTTGATTGACACTTCTTACACCTAAAGCCGTATTGATAATAATGGGCCAGATCGATGTAATAAAGATGGTACTGACTGCGGTCATATTAATATCTTGAAAGACAAACAACAGTAACGGCAACCATGCCAATGGCGAAACGGGTTTAAGTATCTGAATGAACGGATCAAAAGCATACTGAGCCGTTTTACTCATACCGACTAACAGACCCATAGGAATACCTACGATCAATGCTAAAGCAAATCCACCAAAGACACGTTGCAGTGAGTTAAGAATCTGCCAAAAGACACCCTTGTCATCCTCATTTTCTATATAAAAAGGGTCTGACAAGGCACCTTCAATCTCATCACCTTCAGAGTTAACACCTCCAAAAGCTGCTACATAGGTATCACTTGGTGTAGGAAAATCTTCCACGACTGAAGCAACACCTGACCATATGGGTATAAACATCAAAAATACTACTAAAGGTAGGAGTATTTTGATAAGTTTTTCATTTTTCATTTTCTCTCCTTAATTATGGACTTGTTCATATCCATTAGAAACCAAATCAGACAAGGAAAATATGAAAATAAGGAGAGTGATTATATTTCGCTGATTTGGTTACTAATAGATACTACAACTTTAAACTCATGCCAAGTAACACAAAGGAAAAAAGTTACTTGGCACGAAGATTCATCTACTATAAATAGTGAGTGCAAATCTATTTATCTATCGTATGTTTGTAGCCGACAAGCACTCTCCTACTTGTCAGCCTGAGTGTAAGAAACGTGAGTGATTTGAAAGTTTTATCTATCTATCACCTCCTTTTTTCTATTAAATACAACCAAAGCCTTGTTAGCTTCGGTAGCTGTGATCCATTCTATTTTACATATTTTGGATCAGCACATCCTGCTGGTCCGTAAGGACATACATAGGCTGGTTGTTTGGTTGTAACTGTCCACTGATTTGCTTTTTTAAGCTCAGCTTTGCTTACTTTTGGCGTTGTTACTTCAAAGCTGTAGATATAATCAACGGCTTTGTTTGGATCATAAACTTTACCATCCATAAATTTGTTGTATTTATCAACACCATCGATCTTCCATGGGCTTGGTGGCAGTGTGTATCCTACCTCTTTTGCTGCTACTTCAAACAGATCCGGACGGTATACGCTTTCAATGACTGCTTTCATATCAACCGGCTTGTCAATTTGTCCCCAACGATACATCTGAGTGATAAACCACATACCGTGTGAATAAAACGGATAGGCTGCATAGTAGTTAGCAAATACGTTAAACATCGGGTTTGGCTCAGAATCTTGACCTTTTAAGTACTGAAATGTACCTGTCATAGATTTTTCAAGAACTTTTACCGGAGCTTTTACGTAGATCTTTTTAGAAAGAATCTTAGCTGCCTCTTTACGATTTTCCCAAGACTTATCTAACCACATTTGAGCTTCAATCACGGCTTTCATAGCGGCTTTTGTTGTATTTGGATACTTCTCTACAAAATCTTTACGTGTCTGTAAAACTTTCTCAGGGTTGTTGTTCCAGATATCATAGTTAGTGACCAGCGTCGAACCTTTTTTAGCTAAAACGATACGCTCATTCCATGGTTCACCTACACAGTACCCTTCGATATTACCTGCAATCAAGTTAGAAGGCATAGTCGGTGGTGGAAACGGTTTAATTGTCGTATCTTCATCTGGCTTGATACCTGATGTCGCCATCCAGTAACGTAACTCATAGTTATGCGTTGAAACCGGGTGAACCATACCAAAGTTAAGCGGTTGATAGTTAGACCCCTCTTTTTTATGCTTGGCATCAATCAACTTTTTAAGAGATACTGAGTCAACCGGACGTTTCTTTTTGTCCAATCCATACTTTTCCATCTCTTTGATAATCTTATTTCCGTAAGTGATACCGTTACCGTTAAAGTCAAGGCTTAACAGAGCTACAAGGTCTGCTTTACCGTTGATACCTAATGTGGCAGCGATTGGCATACCGGCTAGGGCGTGTGACATATCATATTTACCATTGATCACTTTTTGTTGAATCCCTGGCCATCCAGAACCCTCTTTAACAACATGTACATCAAGGCCATGCTTTTTAAAGAATCCCTTTTCTTTTGCAATAACAATCGGGGCACAGTCAGTCAGTGCAATAAAACCAATCGTTAATTTTTTCTTTTCCAGTTCAGCCATAAGCGGTGTTGCTACACCTAAGACTGAGACACCTAAGGTAACAAGCGATTTTTTAATCATGCTCTTCATTCTCATCCTTTAAATTTTTTAACTGGCAAAAGTATAAAATAGTTTGTTCATAATTACTTCATTTTATTGTTTAATTTTTAATCAATTAAAAGAATACTATTTAACCAAACGTGACATCACCATCAAAGATGCGAGACTTTGAAACACTCTATCTTTCGCTCTTTATATACTATAATTGTCGTGCTTTTTTACATGCTTAAAAACTGAGCACCTAAATGAAGTTTTTTTCTACCAAGGTGATATAATACGACTACTATAAATAAGGAGCATGGATGAGTGAAACACCACTGGAATCTTTTATCAACTACAAAGCTGATACAGGTATGCAATGCGGTAACTACTCCATCGATCTACCTGAACTGGGTGAAAATGAACAGTACCGTTTCCACTTTGATGCCACCAAATGTATCGGGTGCCGCTGTTGTGAAGTTGCTTGTAACGAACAAAACAATAACCCGGCAGATATCAAGTGGCGGCGTGTCGGAGAGATGGAAGGGGGCGAATTCGGCTCCGTGTCAACCCTATTTAACTCCATGTCCTGCAACCACTGTGTTGATCCTGCCTGTCTGATCGGCTGTCCGACCAATGCCTATATCAAGTTTGATAATGGTATCGTCTTTCATGACGACCCTGCCTGTATCGGGTGCTCTTACTGTACCTGGAACTGCCCATACTCCGTACCTACTTTTCATGAAGAACGCAGTATTGTTACCAAATGTCATATGTGTCATGAACGTCTGGACGTCGGTCAAAGTCCGGCTTGTGTTCAAGCCTGTCCTTCGGGAGCGATTGAAATTGAAGCCGTCAACATTCAAGAGTGGTTGCAAGAAGATATTGACAAGCAAGGAAATATTGAGGGCGTGGTAAATGCCCGTGTGACGAACTCCACAACGCGTTTTACGCTGCCTGAAAAATTGCCTTCAGATCTTAAAGCTATGGACGAACACCACATAAAACCGGCTCATCCCGAATGGCCGCTCGTCTTTATGACACTCTTAACCCAAATCTCGGTTGGTGCTTTTTTAGCCCTCTTTTTAGGCGAACTACTTTACATCAGTGGACTAAGCAGTATCAAACCTGACATCTCGTTTGCCTTGGCTGCTTTGATACCTGCTGCGGTGGGTCTGCCGCTCTCTGCTTTACATTTAGGGCGTCCGATCAAAGCCCTCTCGGCATTTAAAAACATCAAAACCTCTTGGCTTTCCAGAGAGGGATTGGCATTGGCTTTGTATGCTTCCTATGCCACAGTCGTGGTAGCTTTTTTCTATTTTGAACTCTCTACAACGATTCGTATCATTTCAGAAGCTGTTGCACTGGGACTGGGACTGTATGGAATCCATGCACAGGCCATGATCTATCGTATCGCTGCTCGCCCTTCATGGAACCGCCATGTGACCAATATGAAATTTTTCGGTGTTGGTTATGTGGGCTTTTATATTTTAGCGACTCTACTACTGTTTACACAAAGCAGTCTGCCTGTCAATACACTGATTACTGCAGGGCTTTTAATCGCACTCGCCCACCTATTTTTTACCATCGAAGATCGCAGACAAATAGCTGCTAATACGCTGTTTAGTGATGATGTATCACAAAAATCCTTGGCCAAAACAGCCAAACTCTATAAACGATTTAACGTAATTAAAAACCTGCGTATGGTTCTGTTTTTAACCGCATCTATCTTGTTGCCGTTACTGGTACTTTTAATGCTGGAACAATCCTCTGAGGTCTCCATGCTACTGATGTTAACAGCACTGCTTGTAAGTTTTATCTCGGAGATCTGTGATCGGTGGCTTTTTTATGTTACGACAGTGCCACTTAGTATGCCTGGGGGATTTTTTGTGGGGGATCAGAGACACTAGGTCCCTGTAGATTAAAATTTTACTTTGATTCCTAAAAAGAGGCTGGCACCTCTAGTGCTATCTACTAACGCATGCTCATACTCTAAAATAAACTCTGTACGACTGTTCATGCCATACTCAAAACCGCCAGCATACGTCAGACCATGTTCGCGAAGATCCAAATTAAGACCCGCAGCACGCTCTTCTTCAAAACCGTAACCCATTTTAAGTAAGAAACCGAAATGTACAGTAATATGGTGTGTATAGGCTAAATCAATTCCGTAAGTTATATACTTCGCATCATAGGCTGCACCATTATAATCGATCTTATCAGTCGAATAGCTTGTTGCAAATTCCATGGCAAAATGTTCCGCAAAACTGTAACCGACATCAAATCCGTAACCCGAACCAGAACGCCCTTTTAAAAGCTTTCCTTCGTGGATATTTTCTTCACCCTCTATCTCCAGATATTTAGGGATAATGTAGTAGTGTCCCTTCCCTGTATGGTTTTCTGGGTTTTCAGCAAACAACGCCGTAGTTACTACGGATAATGCCAAAAACATTGTAATAATTATCTTTTTCATCACTTTTCCTTATCCTTTGAAGTTGCAATGGTAGCTACTTTTCACTTAAGTGTTAATAATTTTTCACAAGCAGTGCAGATTGCATGAATTTTGAACATCTATTTAGTTACATAATAGGCTTTATCATGTTAGAATATTCTAATAAAAAAAACAGGTCGTATTATGTTAGGAAAAATTAAATCTTTTTTAGGTCTTGATATCAAGGCAGGTAAATATGCCTTGACCAACGATCATCAATTTGGCCGTATCGCAGCTGATAAACTTCCTGATAAATGGGTCTTTTCTACCTGCGGATACTGTGGTGTCGGCTGCGGGCTTTATATAGGGGTCAAAGATGGTAAAGCAGTCTATACCAAAGGTAACCCAAAACATGCTGTCAATATAGGCACGCTTTGCCCTAAAGGTTTAAGTGAACATGATATGCTAAACAGTTCGGATCGTGTTTTAAACCCGATGATCAGAAAAAACGGTAAACTTGAAGCAGCTTCTTGGGATGAGACTTTTACCAAAACCAGCGATGCCTTTAAAAAGATCGCAAAAGAGCATGGTCCTAAAGCAGTCTCGATCATCTCAAGCGGGCAGCTTCTGACGGAAGAGTTTTACACTTTAGGAAAACTGGCTCAAATTGGTCTGCAGACTAACAACTATGACGGTAATACGACTTTGTGTATGGCATCAGCTGTGGCAGGATATAAAAACTCTTTTGGTTCGGATGGTCCTGTAGGTGGTTATGAAGACTTTCAACATGCCAAAGTGATCTTTCTTATCGGAGCCAACATCGCAGATAATCACCCAATCTTAAAACTGCATATCGCTAAAAACCCGCATAAGCCTAAAATCGTTGTCATCGATCCGCGTCAAAGTAAAACAAGTCAAATGGCAGATATCTTTGTTCCCCTTAAACCGCGAACCGACTTAGCCCTTTTAAATGGTCTGGCCTACATCATCTTTGAACAAGCGTGGCAAGATGAAGAGTACCTGCACAAACATGCCAACAATATCGCTGAGTTTAAAAAGCATGTCCAAGCTTATCCGCCTCAAGAGGTGGCTAATATCACAGGCATTGACGTCAAGACACTTTATGAACTGGCAAAACTTTATGCCACCAGTGAAGCATCGATGATTGCATGGACCATGGGTGTTAATCAATCTTATATGGGGACCAATACCGTTTCAGCGATTAACAACTTGGCTCTTATTACGGGTCAGATCGGTCGCCCGGGAGCCGCACCAATGTCACTGACAGGTCAATGTAACGCTATGGGTACACGCGAGACTGGTTTTACCTCATCTATTCCAGGCTATCGTAACTTTGCTTCAGCCTTGGATCGTCAAGACTATGCGACCAAAGCCAAG
>JBFHUP010000045.1:0-8913 GCA_041589975.1 Sulfurimonadaceae bacterium
ACGGCAAAATAGATGTTGATAAAGTCGTACGGTATATCTCCGGTATGGATGGTTTGGAACTTAAAAAAATTGCCAAAGAGACCGCATTGTATGCTGCCCGTAAAGGCAAAAAGAAGATTACCCAAGAGATGCTTGTGGAGCAGATTAATGTCATTAAGTATGGGTCCAAACTGGAAAGCAAACAGATTCGGGATATAGAAAAGTCTATGGAGAGTACGGCGTATCATGAAGCAGGGCATGCGGTGCTATCGTACTTTTTGATGCCGCAGACCAAAATAGAACAAGTAACGGTCGCACCCCGAAGTGATGCCTTGGGTTTTGTCTCTTATAATAATGAAGATTATATTGATGCCTCTTCAAAAGAGGAGCTGTTTAATAATGTCTGTGTACTGTTAGCCGGCCGTATGGTAACGCGGCATAAATATGGTGAAGAGGGATTGGAAACCGGTGCTGTTAATGACCTGGAGATCGCGTCCATGCAGGTGTATGCAGCCATTGCCATCTTTGGAATGGATGAAGAGTTGCGAAATATCAGTGTCACAGGTATTGAAGTAGGATACAATAAAGAACTTTTTACGAAAAAGATTGAAGAACGGATGTTGGTGTGGCTTGATCAAGCAGAACAAAAGACACAGTCTGAAGTAGAAAAACATTGGAAACAGATTGAAGCGGTTGCCAAGGTATTGATTAAAAAAGAGGTGATTGACGGGATAGAACTCAAAGAGATCATCGATGCTCATAATAAATCAACAAAAGGATAAACATGTCTAAAACAGTAGTAGTGCCTATAGCCAAAGGATTTGAGGAGTTGGAGGCTGTCAGCATGATTGATATCATGCGTCGTGGCGGTCTGAATGTTATTGTCTGCACTCTGATTAACAAAGAGGTTGAAGGTGCTAACGGTATTGTTATTAAGGCGGATGCCCATATTGATTCGATCAATGCAGATGAGATCGATATGATCGCACTGCCGGGTGGCTGGGATGGGACCTACCGTTTAGCCGATGATCCCTATGTGCAACGACTTTTAAAAGAGATGAATGAAAAAGGCAAGGATGTGGGTGCGATGTGTGCTGCACCTTTTGCTTTGGCAAAAGCGGGTGTGCTAAAAGAGGGGTATACCTGTTATCCCGCTGCCGCGTCTGAAATAGATATACCGGGTTATACCAGTGCATCTAAAGTGGTGCAAACAGATAATATTATGACGTCTCAAGGGCCGGGAACCGCGATCTGTTTCGGTCTGGCCATCGTGGCAAGGTTGGTTGATGAAGAGACCGCCAAAACGATTAAAGAGGGTGTCTTAGCTACCTACTGCTAAAAGGATTAATGTGAACTACTTATTCACTGGATATTTGCTTTGTATGCTATCGTTTGTGCATGCTACTGAACATTTTACATTTAAAGATTGGAAGCAGCAGATCAAACTTAATAAAACGATCTTTGAATCAGAAGCTCATAATGCTTTTGTCGATATCTATGTGAATCAAAAGGCGGAAAAAGCTTACAAAACAAGAGCTACCATTTTTCCAGTAGGTTCGATCGTATATAAACCTTTATATACGGATGCCAATAAATCGGAGCTCGCCATTGTCGTTGTGATGCAAAAGATGCCCCCTGGTTATGATAGTGAACATGGGGATTGGTGGTATGGCGTTTATGATGAAACTGGCAGTGACGGTTATCATAAGGGAAAAATTAAAAGCTGCATAAAGTGTCACGAACAAGCCAAAAAAACGGATTATATGTTTTCCAATGATGTTATGGATAAGATTGAAACAGGTAAGGTAATTAAGCAGGTACTGCCAGTTTATTGACACTTTAAAAGGCATGGGGTATTGATGTCAGTAGATCAAAAAGCCTCTCCTGTTCAACCGGTTTGGCCAAGAAACCGTTCATCCCGATCTCCTTATAGCGTTGCTGATCCTCTTTAAATGCATTGGCCGTCAGAGCGATGATTGGTGTGGCTTTTCTGTGCTGTTTTTTCTCTAAGGCACGGATTTTCTGGGTCGCTTGAATACCATCCATGATAGGCATTTTAATATCCATCAATATGAGATCAAAATGATCTTTTTGAAATGCATCAAAAGCTTCAGATCCGTCAACCGCTATGGTCAATTGGTGCTCTTCGTGGTGCTCTTTTAGTAAAAGCTGCATGAGTAGTTGATTGGTTTTATTATCTTCCGCTAGTAGGATTTTCAGTGGCAGCCTTTTCTCAGAATTGAGGCTCGGTGATAAAGCTTTATCATCAGAAGAGGGACGCTTAAGACGAAGTGAAAAGTAGAAACAGCTCCCTTTTTCTGGTTCGCTATCAAGCTTAAGTGTACCACCCATCAGCTCTACCAGTTTGTAGGAGATGCTTAAGCCCAAACCACTCCCTCCATACTCTTTGGAAGTATCGAGTCGTGATTGGATAAAGGGGTCAAAGATCGTTATTTGAGCCTCTTTGTTAATGCCGATGCCGCTGTCTTTAACAGCAAAATAGAAAAGATCGTTTTGCTTTTCGTCTTGATGCATGCTTAGAACAATGGTTCCTTTGGGTGGTGTAAACTTTATGGCATTGTTAAGCAGGTTTGAGATGATCTGTTTGAGTCGTAAGATATCAATATCAACAACCGTGTTTTGTGGAATATTACTTTGAAGTGTCAGGGTGATCTCTTTTTCTTTAGCTTGTGCAAGATAGAGTTGATAGGTCGAATAAAGCTCCTTTTTGATCTGAGCTGTTGCATGATGAATCTCTACTTTGCCATTATCAATTTTGGAGAGATCCAATATGTCATTGATGACACCTAATAGGTGGTAAGAATTGTTATGAATAATGTCAATGTACTCTTTTTGTGTCGGTTGTAGATCTGTTTTATGAAGTTGATTAATGAAACCAAGGATTCCATTTAACGGCGTTCGGATTTCGTGGCTCATATTGGCTAAAAATCCGGCCTTGACATCGGCAATACGTTCGATCTCTTCTTTGGAATGCTCAAGCTCTTGTGTTTTTTGCTCAAGGCTTTGTACGACACTGACTAAGGTTTTAATGATCCAACTGACAAAGATAAAAAGTGTTCCGACTAAAAAGACAAAACCGACAATTTTAAGTACGGTTGTGGTCGGAGCATGAGTATAGGCAATGATGTCGATCTCGCTATTGAGTAAACGAAAATAAAACAAGAGATTAATGGTAATAAAAACGACGATGGTAATAATTGTGGTTGTAATCATACCTTTGGTAGGAAGCATTAAAACAGCAAAGAGAATGACCAGCTCAAAAAGATAGGCATTTTGGATGACCAGTCCAAATTGCAAATAACCGCCGATACCCGCTAGCAAAAGTATGGATATAAGTAACGATGCACTGACACTCGAAGGAATTTTACGACGCCATATCACGGCTACCCATAAAAGTGTGAGCATGATAAGGTGAACCGTATAGAGCGGTTTCCATCCGCTGTCGAGGCTGCGTAGTACAGATGCCGTTACTGCAAAAGAAGCCAATACGGTAAAAATAACCAGAAAAAGATGCGTCAGTTGCTGGCGAAGATAGGCAGAGAGATCATCGCCCTCATAGTTGAGAATGTTTTGTATAGAAAAAGATTCAAACCAGTTAAATTTCATCTTCACCCTTTAGGCTCAATGCTAACAAAAAAAGTCTAAATCAAACTTATATCATTTTAACTAATAGTATCGAGTCTGCTTTGATAGTAGCTAGTCAGTTCATCAAGCTGATGATGAAGCACTTCCATCTGCTCAAATTTCTCTTCAATCAACTTTTCATGATCAGAGATATATTTGGAGTACTCCATAATTTTTGCATTGTCACTGTTGTTCGAAGCCTCAATTAAAACTTCATGATGCTCTTGCATTACTTCTTCAATGTGCATAATTTCTGATTCAAGTTTGTCCAAGGCTTTTTTCAGCGGATTACACTTTTGGCTGCGTTCGGCAATCAAAGCTGAACGCAATCTTTTTTGCTCTTTTTTGTCTACTTTGGGCTTACTTTTGAGTGGCTCTTCTTCATCTTCGGTTTCCCATCCGATCTTTGCTAAAAATTCATCATAAGTGCCGTTAAAATAGTCCGCTGTATCATGTGCAAAAATGATAAGACGATCAGCTACTTGACGCAACATCTCTTCAGAGTGTGTAACGATGATAACCGAACCTTGGAAACGCTTTATCGCTCCAATGAGAGCCTTGATGGAATCCATATCAAGGTGGTTTGTCGGTTCATCTAAAAACAAAAGATTGACAGGTCGTGCCAAGATCTGTCCCAACATGACGCGACTCTTTTCACCACCGGAAAGCAAAGAGACCTTTTTATCAGCCTTGTTGCCTGAGAACATCATCGCTGCAGCTATCGCTTTGACACTGGATGCCGCCATTTTAGGATCACCCAAATAGATTTCGTCCGTTACCGTGTTGTCCGGATGAAGCCGTGCGATGTTGGTTTGTCCAAAATGGGCAAACTCCATGGATGGGTGCGAATCTATAGTGCCCGATAAAGCTTTTAGCTCTTTAGCCAGGGTATTGAGCAAGGTAGATTTACCTTTACCGTTTTTACCGATAATGCCCAGACACTCTCCCTTTTTAAGCGTAAAGCTGATATCTTTAAAAAGTATCTTTTGGGGCGTATAACCAAAACTGAGATCTTTGACATCAAGCAGGACTTTGGCCGGTGTCTCTTTGAAATTAAAGTCAAACTTCAAATGGGCATCAAAACCGAGGTCCTCCATGCGATCCATCTTCTCAAGCTGCTTGATTTTTGATTGGGCTTGGGCTGCTGTTGAGGCACGGGCCTTATTCTTGGCTATAAACTCTTCTAGCTCTTTAACCTTTTTATCCTGGGCAGCTTTTTGTTTCTCATAAAGCTCATCATTGCTTTTAAGCTGATCATAAAATTTTTGTGTACCTCCCTCAATGAGTACAAGGGATTGGCGTACAATACCCATCGTATGTGTCGAAACAGCATCCATGAAGTCCCGGTCATGAGTGATGAGAATAACTTCACCCAAAAAAGATCGTAAAAACTTTTTGAGCCATCGAAGAGAGACGATATCGAGGTAGTTGGTAGGCTCATCCAGTAGAAGCAGATTGGGTTGGGTGACGAGCAGTTTGGCCAGATTGATACGGATTTGGTAACCGCCGGAAAATGATAAGGGATCTTTATCCAGATCTTCTTGAACAAAGCCCAAACCAAAGAGGATTTTTTCTACTTTATACAGATCAAACTTATGCTCTTCATCTAGTGCCAGTGCAGCCTCTTCGCGAAGTGTTGATTCAGTGAAGTGTAGATGCTGTTTTAAGGCACCGATTTTGTAGCCTTTCGGGATGATAACCTCTCCCTCGTCTGCGTGTTCTTCACCCAAAATAAGTTTAAAAAGTGTTGATTTACCGCTTCCGTTGCGACCTACCAGGCCGATACGATTACCGCTGTTGAGTTTAAAATTAAGCCCACTGTAGAGATCTTGGTCTAAAAAGCTTTTGGAGATGTTAGAAAGTTGGATCATTATGCTCTTTTTTATATTATTATAACGTGAGCAGACTTGTAAAAGCTTTTTACGTCAATCAGAAAGTTGCTATAATGATGAGATGTCAGTAGCATAAGGACAAAATGTGAAGAAGCAGACCTATGCGTATGCCCTTTTTATAACTTCTTTGGGTGTGATACTTATGAGCGTTGAGTCTTTACTGATCAAAATGGCAAATATATCAGGCATCACCTATGCTTTTTATTTGGGCTTGCTTCTTTTTGCCGCTTTGCAGCTTTATATCATTTTAGATGGCTTTAAAAAACATTATCATGTTTTTAAAACCCAATATAAAATCATCATCTTTCTTGCTTTTCTGACAGCCATGGCAAATGTTTTTTTTATTCAGGCAGTTAAGCACACCACGGTTGCCAATGTTGTTATTATTATTGCCTCATCGCCGCTGTTTGCAACACTTTTTGCCTATTTGCTTTACCGACAAAAGCCGCATAAAAATGTCTATTTAGCTTCTTTTTTTATATTTATAGGGCTGTTTATTATCTTTTTTCAAGAACTCAGTCATCAGAACCTCTTGGGCGATGTTTTGGCTCTCTTATGCACGGTGAGTTTTTCACTCACATTTGTACTACTTTCGCGTTATCGATCTGTAGATATTATCTTGGTGCTTTGGGTTACCGCTTTTGTATTGGCTTTAATGACCCTTTTGTTTGTATCCAGCTTTGATGTGGATACAAACTCGATCTTTATACTGCTGCTTTCAGCTCTTTTTGTTACCCCTTTATCACGTATTTTTGTGCTCTTAGGCACCAAAACGCTACCGGCAAGTGAGGTGTCACTCTTAACCGTTTTAGAGACTGTATTAGCTCCAATCTGGGCATGGATGGTACTGGATGAAGTCCCTGCTGTTAACGCCTATATAGGCGGTACTATTATATTGCTTGCTTTAGCACTAAACAGTTTTTATCTTCTGAAGCAGCGAAGATCATTACATTAATGGATGATAATATACAACAGTGGTGTTGTGATTAAAGAGATAAGGATGCCGTAACCGGCTATAGCTGAGCTGAGTCTTGGTGCCAGACCGACCATGCTGGCCATGGCAGCAGCTGTAATCATGGGTGCCATACCTGCTTCCATGATAGAGACTTGAGCCGCTAAACCTTCATACTGCATCACCCACGCTACGGTTATGGCAATCAAGGGTGCAAAGATAAGTTTGACAAACAGAGCTACACAAAAAGGTAAGAGCTCATCTTGAGGAAGCCGAAATTGCAGCTGTAATCCTATAGCAAATAGGGCGACAACAGGTATCGAGTCGCGTAAAAGTACAAACAGTTGCGTGAAGGGCAAAACAAAGTCATCGGGCCAGAGAAATAAAGCGATGCATAAAGCTATAAAAGGAACAAAGGTGATGATTTTGAGTCCAATCATCACAAGGTTTACCTTGCTTTTATGGGCATAGAGTGCGACAATGATGGTGCCATAAGTGGAAAGAGCTAAAAAGCTTCCAAGCTGATCATAGACGATAATAAATGAGAGAGAGGATGAACCGTAAAAAGCCGTGATAAGCGGAATACCTAAAAATGTACTGTTGGTTAAAACACTCACTAAAAGAAGAGACCCTGTAATATTTTCATTAAATTTAAAGATCCAAGAGATAAATAAAACAAGCAAGGCTGAACTTGTCATAACAGACCATGATATGGTTACAGGAATGGTTAAAATATCAGTAAGAGCAATCTGGGGTACTTCTAGAAAGATCATGGCTGGCAGGGCAAAATATATGATATATTTATTCAGCAGTTGTGGTAATTGTTCAGAAAAAGTGAACTTTTTTTGCACGAGATAGCCCAAAAGCAAAGCGATAAGAATGGTAGAGAATGGCTGCATAAAACCCCTTGTGTACTATGTTGATTGTATCAAATTAGAGCTTTGTAACGCATATATAACAACATTGCGTTACACTGTTGAAAGACTATATAAGTGAGAAGAAGATGAGATACTTACTACTCATGGTACTTTATTTACAATCACTTTACGGTGTGGAGCACCGACTCTTGCTTAGTGGGTTTACCCGTCATGAAACACGCTATAACACTTATGGCGAGAAGTTCAATGAAGAGAACTGGGGTTTGGGCTATGAGTATAGCACCTTTGAGTTGTTTGAAGAGCTCTATTATTCGACCAATGTTACCATACTTAAAGATTCATTCAATGCAGAACAATATACGCTGTCTTCTGCCCCGTCCATACGTTATCAAATGGCTAAACATCATGCCTACTCTTTCGGTCTGGCTTTTTTTCTGATGTGGAAAGAGGAAAACTATATCAGACAAACACCCGGCAGTGATATTGATTATGGTTTTATACCGGGTATGGCTCCGATAGTGAGTTATTATTATAAAGACCTCACTTTCAACATCGCTTATGTTCCTACGGTACACATCGGAAATATAGAAAATACGGGTTTTGCTATTTTGTACTTCGGGTGGACCTTTTAGTAGTTGTCATTAAGCAGACAGGCTTAGGGAAAAAGAGTTTACGAGTCATTTTGCAGGGGCTTGTATTAGATATCAACATCATCCCAAAATTCATCAAAACTGATATCCGTATCAGGGTCTTGTTGATGCATGCTTTTTTCCACTATCACTTTGTCGGCTTCTAAAAAATAGTTCTCTAAAGCCTCATTGAGAATGGAGGAGGGGGATTTTTCTAACAGTTCAGCATAAGCCTGAAGCTTATTGGCCGTCTGTTCATTGAGCGTGAGCTGTTGCGTATTAGACATCTTAAGCCTTTTTAACAAAAGCGGCCGTTACAGCCATGGCCCCAAACCCCGGTACCTTGCAGTCAATATTGTGATCAGGTTTGTTAACAAGTTTGATGTTTTTGATCTTGGTACCCACTTTGACCACATTGGAACTTCCTTTGACTTTCAGGTCTTTAATGACGGTAACGGTATCACCATCACTTAAAACATTGCCATTGGCATCTTTGATGGTAAAGCTTGATGAGACTTCTTTAGACCACTCGTGGGCACACACGGGACAGACAAAAAGTTCCCCATCTTCATACGTATAAACACTGCCGCACTCTGGGCAGTTGGGTAGATTCTCCATGGGTCTCCTTTAGAGTTTGATACCAAATTTACTAAGCAAATAGATGACACTGTAGTAGGCTGCAACGGTTAGGGCAATCGAAATCAGCATACTGGGATAAAAACCCATCCCTTTTTTGATCAACAGCGGAAAAGCGATAAAAAGAGTCATAGAGGGTGCAATAAGCCATACGATGCTTTGTGAAAACTCTACAGCCTTTTGTGGCGTATTGGTATCGATATACATCCATGTCATCGCTAAAATAGAGACAAGAGGGATCGCTGCTAAGATGCCGCCTAACAGAGAACTTCTTTTAGCGATCTCTGAAATAAGAACGATTA
>JBFHUP010000046.1:0-8802 GCA_041589975.1 Sulfurimonadaceae bacterium
CATCACCAACTCTGGCACACGCATAATATTTGGCTTCAATACTGTACACCATAGCATTAGGTTCATTGACTGCAATTAAAGCAGCGTACTCAGCTGATGAGCCTATATAACCCGAATGGACTAACTGCTCCATGTCGGCATGCATCATTTTCGAGGTCGTTAATGTGGTATAACTCTCATCCTCTTTGAGTTTATCCACATGCCCGATATGATTGGGATCCAATTCCGTATGGGTGCGTACACGGATCTCATCAAGGTCTACAATCTCATAAGTCGCTTTTTTTTTCTTTGTCTGCTCTTGAGGTTTCTCTTCTTGTTTGACTTGTGTCTCTTCTTCGGCTACGGCTGACATCTCTTCTGACATGACTTTCCTTTTAGCTCTTAGACGCCACCTTCATCTTTAGGTAGACACGTTTGGGTGCAGGGTATCCCTCAACCGTCAGCGTCTCATCGTCGGGGTCTAAGAATGAATCTAAACTCTCCCCAGGTATCCAATCAGTCTTTCGCTGCTCTTCAGCTGTCGTTGTTGTAACGGCAACAACTTCGATATCTGTAAAGCCGGCACGTTCACACCAATTGCGTAATGCATTGACTGTCGGTACAAAATAGATATTGGGTATTTTGGCATATCTATCTTTGGGTGTTAATGCTATATCGGCATCTCCGTCAATCATAAAAGTGTCCAAGACTAAAATTCCCTCTTTTTTCAATCCTTTTTTGATACTTTTTAGCATCGCGATAGGATCACTGCGGTGATACAACACACCCAAACAAAAGGCAACATCAAACTTTTTATCATAATCAGCAAAGTGTTCTACACCCAAAAGTTCATAGGTAATGGGAGCTTTGATGTAGTTGTTAAAAAGATCAAACTGTGTTTTACAAAGTGGCGAGGGGTCAAAGCCTACGATCTCTTTGGGTCCATAAGGAAGCATTCTAAACATGTAGTAGCCATTATTACATCCGATATCTGCAACTACCTTTTCTTTAAGATCAACACAATCTTTAATCAGATCAAATTTAAGATTGCTTCGCCATTCACTATCAATAAAAGTATCAAAAAGTTCAAAGGGACCTTTTCTCCAAGGACGCATGGCCCATGCTGCATCATAAAATGCTTGCTTGGTTGCATCATCGATATCTGCTTTCAGTGTTATGCGTTCATCAAAAGAGGCCTCAACCTCTACAGGGGGTAAAGCATCCAACATCTCACGCAAAGGTGCAATGTTTTTCCAAGACATCCACTTTTGTCGCTCTTTTTGAATCGCTTTAATATCACTCACGCATCTTCCTTATTTCATTTATGATATAATAACCTAATTTCAAGGAGTTTAACTATGAAAAAATATTTAGCAACACTTGCTGCTTCATCACTGATTACAGCTTCACTTTTAGCCAAAGCTGACTTCTATGTTGGTTATGAGATCTCCTCTATGTCTGCCGACAATGCGGCCAATCAAGGGCGTCAAGGCTTGGATGAAACGATCCAAGGTATGGGTCTGGGCATGCGTCTTTATACTGACGTTAATGCTGATTTGGATATCGGTGGAGAGTTTGGTTTTTCTCATTTAGAGACGCGTAGTGAAATTTCAGGAAATATTGCCCATGGTCAATTTATCCTCAAATACCATCTGACGCCTAATGTCGAACTTATTGGTGGTTTGGGTGTTGCTCTTCGTGGTACACCAACGGAAAGTAATACTTCTGTTGAAAGCGATGCCACACTTACAGGTGGTTTGGGCAGTGTCGGTATTGCCTATGTGACTGACAACAACTGGAGATATGATATCACCTATCACTACATCTCTTTTTCAGGAAACATTGACAATGAAGACGAGACCATCTCTACCAGTCTTTTTGGTTTCCACGTTGGTAAAACTTTCGACGTCAACTAATCTCTTTTAACTCCCTTGCGGAGTTAAACCCCCTATTTCTCAAATCTTTTTCGAGGCAGATCCACTTTATGAAAATTGAAAAAAAAGCTACCATAGTCGCAAGTTTTACCGCCTTTTTACTTTTAGTTATTAAACTCATTGCAGGTATTATTAGCGGTTCCGTAGCCATTTTGGCCTCTGCTATCGACTCACTTTTGGATATGGCCATCTCCATGTTTAACTATTTTGCCTTACAGACTTCGGACAAAGAGGCTGATGACAGATTCAATTTCGGTCGGGGTAAGATTGAAGCGATTGCAGCGGTGATCGAAGGTGTCATTATTATCATCTCGGGACTTTATATACTGTATCTCTCAATTGATAAGATCATGCATGATGCCATGCCTCAAGAGCTAAACCTTTCGATTTATGTCATGCTTACTTCAACACTTATTACCTTTGCTTTGGTTAACTTTTTACTCTATGTCGCTAAAAAAAGCAACTCCATCGTTATCAAAGCTGATGCCCTGCACTATAAAGCTGACCTGCTGACTAATATTGGAATCTTAGGATCACTTTTTATCATCTACTTAACCCAATGGTATATTATCGATGCTCTTGTCGGGGTTGTGATAGCTTTATATATCATATACTCCGCCTATGCTCTGATCAAAGAGGGTGTTTTAATGCTTTTAGACGTAGCACTGGAACCAGGAATGGTGCAAGCGATTGAAGAGGCTATCATGATGGAAAAAGAGATACTAAGTTTTCACGATCTAAAAACGCGTCGTTCCGGCAATGACATCTTTGTCAATGTTCATATCGTCTTTAATCATGAGATCTCACTACTAAGAGCCCATGTTATTTCAGATCGTGTTGATATGCATATCGAGAAGATCAATGAAGAGTATAACTGGAATATCAATATCCACTTAGACCCTTATGATGATTCGGATTCTCAAACCGCCATACAGAACTGTCCGTTAATCTCTTCACAAAGATAACGCAATGTTTCAAGGCTTACGGGTTTTTGCTGTAGCTCTTTTTTTAATTTTCTCAAATCAATAGCTGTTCGTTTACGCTTCATGACATCTTCATGAATGGGCTCATCTTTTAAGACATCAAGTTTAATCCCAAACAGATTGTTATGTTCGTTGTAGTAATAAAATGTCAAGATAGGATAGGTAAATGGTTCCATCTTTAACGCTACATAAAAAGTCTGAACACTCTGAGGCACTTCTGGCCAGGCGACATCAAGTTGCATCACTGTTTTACGATCTACTGTTCCATAATAAAACTTGTTATGCAGACCAAACAAACTATCCATCGTCTTGGCAAACTCCTCTTTGGAGTAGTGTTTCTCACGCAACAGCTTGGTTGCTCCTCTGACACTAGCATAATAATCAAATTTTGGAAACTCATTTTGTGTGATGTTTTTCTCAAACTTTTTATATTTCAACCACTTTTTTGTCGTCATCTTTGTTAATATCTTGTCATCCAGTTTGAGTTGATTGACATACCAAAACATACAATTTTTAGGCCAGTTGCTTTGATCTCTCATAAGATTATTAAGTACCACCAGGCAGATCGCCTCATATTGAGGAAATATTTTGTTAAGCAGCTGGGTTTTTTGGTAGATCCGCTTTTTATAGCGGCGGGAGACATTCACTTTAATAGAGTTGGTCATCTCTACAAAATAGATGGTATTATCCCGCAGAAACAGGGCATCAAACTCTGCAAAATCTAAACCGTCGATGTTATAAACAAGCTGTTTTTTAGAACTAAAAGAGAGGCCGTTGCGTCTAAAACGCTCTTTGACATAGACCCCCTTAAGAGCAAACCACTCCAGCTTCTTATCTTTTCTGGCCCATTCCATAATGTTTTCATAAACATTATTTTCAAAGATCTCACCAAAAAGGCCTTGAAAACGTTCAATACTGCACGAGTGGGTACTCTCTTTTAAAAAGCGTTCCAAATGAGCATACTCATAGTAATAGATATTTTTATTCAAACGATTCTGGGCTATCGTATAAGGAATACGTTTGGAACCTTTATGGGGAGAAAAAATATCACTGGAGACTTCAGGCATACGCTATAGGATCCTTTATACCTGCTTTTTCAAAGCCCCTTAAACGCAGACGACAGCTGTCACATACCCCGCATGCTTTATCAGAGTTTTGATAACAGCTCCAAGTCAGTTCCAAAGGTACTTTAAGATCGACCGCTTTTGAAACGATATCCGCTTTGGATAACTCAACCAAGGGTCTGAGTATCTCAATATCAGTCTCATCTTTCGTACCTAAATTGATCGCTTTTTGCATTGCTTGGATATAGCTTTCTCTACAGTCAGGATAACCGCTGCTATCCTCTTCGACCACACCGATAACCATCGCCTCGGCCCCCTCTTTTTCAGCAATAGCAGCTGCGATACTTAAAAAGATACCATTGCGAAAGGGGACATAGGTTACAGGTACACCATCTTCAACACCGCCCGTAGGTACGTCGATACTGGGATCGGTCAAAGCTGAAGCACCGATTTGCGTAAAAAAACCGAGATCAATTTCATAAGGATTTTTGACATCCAGCTTCTTAGCTATATCTCGAAAAGCCTTAAGCTCTTTTTCTTGGGTCCGCTGTCCATAATTAAAATGTACCGCTATGATTTCATACCCTTGTGCAGCAGCCATATAGGCTGCAAGCGTTGAATCCATACCACCACTAATAATAGACAAGGCTTTCTTACGACTCGTCATTTATGCCTCGCTGCATTGCACTTTAATGCTTATCATCTACCCGTGCGTCTTCTTTGCGAGTTCCAAGGCTTCGATCAGCTCATCCAGATTTTCATAAGGGATATGCGACTTCCACTCCGGGTTTTCAATATCCCCTTTTAAAGAGATACCGATACTGACTACTGGATTGGACTTGGGTCCATAGGGCTCAGTAACATGAGCGACTGAGATCGTACCCTTTCCCTTAGTTCCAGCGAGTTCAAAATGTTTTACTTGTGTTGTTGCCATAAATAATCCTTTATTTAATTAATGCTTTGGTTTTGACATTCATTTTTAACCATTCTCGGTGTGACATATGCGGAAAGCCTGCCAAGGTCTGTTTAGGCTCTTTGACACTGGCAATAACACCCGTTCGTGCATAACAGGTCGTTTGAGGTGCTAACTCCACATGACCAGTTACACCGCCTTGGGCACCAAAGACACAGTAATCCCCGATCTTTGATGATCCAGCAAATCCACACTGTCCGGTAATAATGACGCCTTTGCCGATCTCAATATTATGCCCGATATGTACAAGATTATCAATCTTTGTACCCTCTTTTATCAAGGTTGTTCCAAAAACAGCCCTGTCAACTGAGCAGTTACTACCCATTTCGATATTATCTTCTAAAACAACATTGCCGTTTTGGTAAATTTTGATATGTTCACCCGTTTTGGTATGAGCAAATCCAAACCCGTCACTTCCGATAACGGTTCCCGCATGAATAATACAGCTTTTCCCTACATGACAATCTCTATAAATTGTCACATTAGGATAGATCAATGTATTATCGCCAATGATAGCATGATCTCCGATAAATGCACCCGGCATAATGGTTACATTTTCACCAATAGTAGCACCATAACCTATGTAAACATTGGGAGCAATGGTTGCAGAAGCTGGAATGGTTGCAGGCATGCCTTCCGATTCTAAAGGATCTGGGGCAAAAAGTTTTGTCACATAAGCAAGCATCAAATAGGGTTCTTCAGAGATAAGAGCTGTGGTTCCTGCTGGAACCAATTCAGCCTGTTTAGGGTGGACTAGCACGGCTGCTGCTTTGGAGGTCGTTAAAGCATCAGCATATTTAGGGTTATCTAAAAAGGAGAGTTCAGATGTGCTGGCATCGGCTAAAGTATTCAGAGCTGATATCTCTTTATCCTCTCCTTCAAATTCTAATCCGATCTCTTTTGCAATAAAAGATAATTTCATAACATCTCCAATAAATCGAAAATTTAAAAGCACCTAGGTGCTTGAGCCTGCTGCTGAAGCAAACCCAGTGTTAACGTAGGTATTGGGGCTTTGCTCCAATACCGTTTTATTATCTCTCTACCGCCACAACACCTGAACGTACTATTTCAATGGGTTCGAACATTTTGATCGCTTCTAAAAAGTGCCCTACACGATGCGGTTCATCCGCTACCATTGTAATGATCACTTCCTGACCGACATTAACGATCTTGCCATTATAAGCACTACATAAAGCATTAATATCTGAAAGAGATTGTGCAATCGGAAACTTCACTAATGCCATCTCTTTTTCAATCTGCTCTGCATGCTCAATAACTTTTAAAACAGGAATCAATTTATGCAGCTGTTTGACAATTTGTTCCATCATACGTGCATCACCTGATGTCGCGATAGTAATACGAGAATATTTTGTCTCAGGAACCGGTGCTACCGTTAAAGACTCAATATTATAACCACGTGCTGCAAACAGCCCCGAAATACGTGCTAAAACAGAAGCTTCATTAACAACAATAACAGAAATAACACGTCTCATTATGAATCTCCCTTTTCAACTAACATCATATTAAACAGAGATCCGCCTGCCGGAACCATCGGTAATACATTTTCATGACGATCGACAACCACATCAATAATCGCCACCACATTTTTCTCTACAGCATCTTTGATCGCTGCATCAAACTCCTCTTTGGTTGATACACGATAACCGATACCGCCAAAACTCTCAGCCACTTTTACAAAATCAGGCTGGGCGGAGAGATCCGTTTCAGAGTGACGTTTATCATAAAAGAGTGTCTGCCACTGACGCACCATCCCCAGATAGTTATTATTTAAAATAACATTGATAACCGGCAGTTTATAAATCACCGCCGTCATGAGCTCTTGGATATTCATCAGAATCGATCCGTCACCCGTGATATTGATGCTCACCTTATCCGGCATCGCACGTTTGACACCTAAAGCGGCTGGAAACCCAAATCCCATCGTACCAAGACCACCGGAGCTCACCCATTGACGCGGACGTGTAAAGGGATAAAACTGGGCTGTCCACATCTGGTGCTGTCCAACATCTGTTGAGATATTGGCATCGTCACCTAAAAGTTCACCCAGACGCTCAATAACCCATTGCGGTTTGATCGTGCCATCTTTGCTTGCATGATAGGTCAATGGATGCAGATCATCATAACGGGCAACCGTTTCTCTCCATGTTGTATAGTTTTTAGGATCTACCGCTTTTTTAAGTAGCGGCTTCATCTCGGTCAAGACATTTAAAAGATCCCCAACAATCGGATAATCAACTGCAACGATTTTTGAGATACTTGACGGGTCAATATCCACATGGATAATCTTTGCATATTTAGCGAACTCAGAAAGCTTTCCTGTTACACGGTCATCAAAACGCGGACCAAAAGCGATCAGACAATCACACTCTGACATCGCCATATTAGCTGCATACGAACCATGCATCCCTACCATCGAAAGCAGACTCGGATGGTCAACGCCCAAACTTCCTCTGGCATTAAGCGTCTCAACCGCAGGAATCTGTGTAAATGTTGCGATCTCTCGCATAATATCTGTCGCACCCGAAGCGATCAATCCCCCACCGAGATAAAAGAGCGGTTTTTTAGCTTCAGCAATCGCTTTAACCGCTTTTTTAATCTGACGCATATTCCCTTTAAGCGTCGGTTTATAGGTCTCTAAAGAGACCTCATCAGGATAATCAAATGTAGCGATCTCGGCTGTCACATCTTTAGGGATATCCACATGCACAGGCCCAGGACGCCCTGATGCCGCTAGATAAAATGCCTCTTTTAAGATACGCGGAAGATCCGCTGCTTTTGTTACAAGATAGTTGTGTTTGGTACAAGATCGACTGATACCCACGGCATCGATCTCTTGAAAGGCATCCGTACCGATCAGACTCATAGGGACCTGCCCAGAGATAACAACTAAAGGAACCGAGTCCATATAGGCATCTGCCAGACCTGTTACGGCATTGGTAAAACCAGGTCCCGAAGTAATCATAGCTACACCAACTTTGCCTGTAGCTTTAGCATAACCCTCTGCTGCGTGAATAGAGGCTTGTTCATGACGATTTAAAATGTGTTGAAATGAGTTTTGTTTGTAGATCTCATCATAAACATTCATAATAGCCCCGCCAGGATAACCAAAGACAACTTCCACGTTCTCCTTGATGAGGGCTTCGATTACCATCTGTGCACCACTTATTTCCATGACTGAACTCCTTTTTCAAAATTTTGCGTAATTTTTTGCAATAAAATTTCGCGATTATAGCATAAGAGTCCTAAATATCTTTGTAGAATTATTGTAAAGTCAACATCTCAGTCACTCTTTAAGATAAAAATCAAAAGCTAAGCCGGTTTCATTTGCAAGAAGGGAGTTTTTTCGTTATTCTTATAGTACTTGACTCGTTTAAAGGTTTCGCTATGGATTTTCATGAGAAAAATATCTTACTGGTAGATGATGATGCTTCCAATCTCTTAACCCTTGAAACCATACTCAAAGAAGAGGGGTATCACCACCTTCTGTCTGCCTCTTGTGCAGCACAAGCCTATGAGATACTTGAAAGCAACAATATCGATCTGATACTGCTTGATATCATGATGCCTGAAGTCGATGGGTTACAAGCATGTAAAGTGATACGCAGCAACCCTCACTATGGCAAAACACCTATCATCATAGTTACCGCTGACAGCTCTAATGAGGCTCTTAAAAACAGTTTTGAAGTCGGTGCCAATGATTATATTACGAAACCTATCAACAGTACAAATCTTACGGTTAGAGTGCGTTCGGTTTTAATGGACCGCTTTAAAGATACGCTCATTTTAAGTCATGCACGTCAGTTAGCAGTTAACGAAACCATTCAAATGTTAGCCCACCAATGGAGACA
>JBFHUP010000047.1:0-8731 GCA_041589975.1 Sulfurimonadaceae bacterium
TGGAATGATAGCATAAGATGATTGATTTGTTTGTGTCTAGGTTGGTTGATAGGTTATTGTGATTTGGTTGGGGCTTTCTCAAACTTTTTTCTCCGCAAAAAAGTATGCAAAAAGCTCTGAAAACGGCTTCACGACTATTAGCTAATAGTCGCTGCAGATGTTTTCATTTTTCTACACAAAGTGACGCATTGAATGATGGAAGATGTTCCATCTTCTAAAGGAAAATGGATATTACCATTCAATCATCATAAATGATAATTTTGAAAATTGAACAAACCCTAAAACTTTCACTCTCTTCTTATCTGCATAATAAAAATAAGCACGACTTGCATCTATTCTACTGGGACTTAGATAGGAAAATTCTGGCTTAACAATGTCATAGAGGTATGTATCAACTGAACATGATGCGTATTCGCTTAAATTGAGCATAAATGAGGTAGCAGAGCCTTTAAGACTATTACATTTTCTTGTTCCAAGTAAACTAGTGAATTTTCTATCAATTTTTTCTATAATATTATGTGATCTGTATATACGATTTCCGTTTTCAAGTGTTACTTGACTATTAATCTCAGGAAGACCATTAACTCCATTAAACACAAATTTCATTTCTCTATCAGCATAGTTTATAGCATCAAACCATCCTGTTGTCGCAATCCATACATAACCTATATTTTTTGCAAACATATTTGTTGGTAGTAGACATAAAGCCATAAATAGTACTATTTGGTAAACACTTTTTCTAAACATTTCGTTCTCCATTCTTTAATAATTGCACATCAATATACTTAGTCGTTAATTAGTATGTGGATGGCTCTTGGAAGTAATTAAGCTTATCCTAACAAAATTATCTTATCGAATCATTTAATTGGTAGAAATTTATGAAAAATTGGTGTTGTAAGTGAGATAGCTTTTTGGTAGAATGTCCGTAAAAAAGGGCTTTTATGTCGAAGGTTGTGATCTTAGGTGGTGGAGTTGGTGGTATGAGTGCTGCTCATGAGTTGATCCGTCGGGGATTTGAGGTGGAAGTGTACGAAGCTTTGTCAATCCCAGGCGGCAAAGCTCGTTCGATGCCTGTAAAGGGTAGTGGTACGGACGGGCGTAAAGATCTTCCGGCTGAGCATGGGTTTCGTTTTTTCCCGCGTTTTTACCAGCATATTACTGAGACGATGAAACAGATCCCTTTTGAGGATGGTTCGGTTTATGACAACTTGACCGATACAACTCGCATCGATCTTTTACAATATCACAAACTTCCGATGACTTTGGTTTCACGATTTCCCCGCTCTTTAAAAGATCTAGTGATTATTTTTGAGCTTATCTTTGGACAGGATTCGGATCTGACACATGATGAGATTGAGTTTTTTGCCAAACGTATCTGGCAGGTCTTAAGCTCTTGTGATGACAGGCGTTGGGATGAGTTGCAACGAACCTCATGGGCTGAGTTTTTAGAAGCCTCACACTTTTCACCTGCTTATACGAAGTTTTTGGTAGAAGGGCTGACCCGCTCTTTGGTCGCGGCTCAGGGTAATAAGGCTGCCAGTAAAACGGTGGGGGATATTTTAGTGCAGCTTATCTTTGATATCGCGACACCCGGTGTGAGCAGTGACCGTGTTCTAAACGGCCCTACCAATGATGTCTGGATTGATCCTTGGCTTAAGTATCTTGAACAAAAGGGTGTCCGTTATCATTTAGAACATACCGTCACTGCCATAGAGGTTGACACCCATAACGTCACAAGTGTCACCGTGGAACACCAAGGGCAAAAAAAGAGTATCACTGCAGATTATTTTATCTGTGCCGTTCCTGTGGATCGTCTGGCTCCGCTTATTACCTCACAGATGAGCTACATCGATCCGACGCTTAAAACGCTTGTACCGCTGTCCAAACATGTGGCATGGATGAACGGTCTGCAGTTTTATCTCAATACTGATGTGAAGATCACTCACGGTCATGCCATCTATGTGGATACACCTTGGGCACTTACGACCATCTCCCAAGCTCAATTTTGGCCCGATTTTCCGATGTCTACGTTTGGTAATGGCGAACTTAAAGGAATCATTTCGGTAGATATCTCTGAATGGGATGTGAAGGGAAGCTTTAATGGCAAAACAGCCAAAGAGTGCACCGCCGATGAGATCGCAACAGAGTGTTGGAAACAGCTGCAGGCAAGTTTGATTAAAGATGTGCATGATGAGCTTAAAGATGAATATCTTATAGCGTATCATCTCGATCCTGCCATTATCATTCGCACAGGCAAAGAGACCGTTAACACCGAACCACTGCTTATCAATGTCATCAACTCCTGGCATCTTAGACCTGACGCTTTTTGTCGTATAACCAATATGTTTATCGCTTCAGATTTTGTCCGTACCAATACCGACTTGGCCACTATGGAAGGGGCTAATGAAGCTGCTCGAAGGGCTGTTAATTCTATTATTGATGCTTCAGGTTCGAGTGCTTCATACTGTAAGATATATAAGCTTAAAATGCCTTGGATTTTTAAGATCTATCGCTGGTTTGATCAAAGACGTTTTAACAAAGGTCTACCGTGGAGCGGAAGGATCTTTGGACGCTAGGCTATCAGCTTGTTTACTAAAAGATGCTATAATCCACGAAATTTTAGGTGGTTTGATACAGTATGAGTGATTTTGTGTATACATGGCAGCATATCTATGAGGCTTTTGATCCGGTAGCTTTTTCGATTTTTGGTTTTAGTGTGCATTGGTACGGGATGATGTACGCGTTGGCCTTGCTTTCAGCTTTTTTAGTGGGTAAATGGATCATCAAACGTGACAAAATCTCGATATCTGATGACAGTTTGGGTAACTACTTTTTTTGGATTGAAATAGGGATTATCTTAGGAGCCCGTTTAGGTTATATCCTTTTTTACGATCCCAATACCTGGTACTATCTCTCACATCCGTGGCAGATCTTTAATCCTTTTGTGGATGGTCAGTTTGTGGGTATTCGCGGGATGTCGTATCATGGAGCCCTGTTAGGCTTTCTGATCGCTTCATTTTTATATGCACGTCGTCATAAAGAGTCTTTTTGGCTCTATATGGACTTGGTTGCTGTGGCCGTTCCGATCGGATATGTCTTTGGACGTATCGGAAACTTTCTTAACCAAGAACTTATAGGAAATGAGACGACGGTATCCTGGGGTGTCTACTACGGGGATATCCTGGTGCATCCGTCACAACTTTATGAAGCCTTTTTAGAAGGGATCGTGGTTTTTGCCATCATGATGGTGATCCGTCACCGTAAACAATTTGACGGAATGCTGGCTCTTTCTTATTTGGGACTATATGGTCTGGCCCGATTTATTGCTGAATTTTATCGAGCTCCAGATATTCAGATCGGTTATATCTGGGGAACCTCGTGGCTTACGATGGGGCAAGCCTTATCCCTGTTGATGGTGATTATCGGCGTCAGCAGTTATCTGCTTTTAAAACGTTATTATGATAATCATCCTGAAATCGTCAAACTCGCTCCTAGAAGTGACGCCGTCGTAAAGAAGAAAAAAGGCAAAAAATAGTGCTTTTTGAAAAGCTCTTTGCCTATCACACCTACTATCTGATTATCAAAAAAGATCACTTCACACTCAGACTTTTAGAGACCAAGCAGGAGTTTCGGGCCTTTGCGACAGAGCCTATGAGCAGTAAATCACTGCTTGTGGGTCACATGAACTATGCCAAAAAGCTTTTAAAAGCGTGCTGCGATCAACTCTCTTTAGGGTTTTCTTTTACCAAACCTCTGATTGTGATCCATCCTACAAAACTCTTAAAAACCGAGCCTACAGAGGTTGAGATCAGATTGTATGAGGAGCTGGCCAAGGTGATCAAAGCCCGTAAGGTATTGATCCATACAGGCGAAGAGCTTAGTTTTCAAGAGCTCGCAGCTCTTGTGGAGAGAGAAGATGGGATCTCTGTTTAAGGTATATGCACTCTTTTATCTCTGAACTCTTCATTTCGCATATTACGATAGATATTAAGCAGTGAGATAAAAAAGGTCGTAATGGCAGGACCGATGATCATACCCCAAAATCCAAAAGTGGAAAGACCTGCCAAAATCGCAAAGAAGATGATCATCTCATTAATAGGTACTTTGCTTTTGATAAAAGTAAGGTTGATATATTTGATAATGATCGGTTTGATAAAGGTATCTGCGATGATAGAGATCACGATAATAGTATACAGCGAAATGATCAGAGCTGCTGTGGTATTACCCAAGGAAAGCTCATACAGTGACAGCGGCAGCCACATCAAGGCACCACCAATGATCGGAATAAGTGAGGCAAAACCGTATAAAATACCAAAGAGCAGGGCATCATAACCAAAGTAGTAAACCATGACGGCAAATAAAAAGCCTTCAAAGATAGCCGTAACTAAAATAGAGTAAAAGACCACGCTCATGACACCGGTAGACTCTTGATATAAAGATTTGGTATGTCCCGGATGTAGTGGGATGATATCTTGAAAAAAGTCTCCTAAAGGTTTGGCGTAGACTAAAATAAAGAGATAGAAGATCACGATAAAGAGGATGTCTTTTAAGAAACTGGCACTTTTAGCTCCCAGTTTGGTAATGACATCCAAGGCCTGAGAAGCGACGCTAGTGATATTGTCTGATTCTACAAATTCATTGAGATAGGGTTTGATAAAGGAGAATGATGAAGGCATATCTTTATTGATCCAGATCTTAAGATCATGCAGGGTGCTTGTGATCATGGCTACAATATCCATTTGAGTCAGTTGGATTACAATAGTAGTGATAAAGTAAATGAGTGGTACAAAAAGCATGGTGCCAATAAGCAGGGTAGATCCAATGGATGCCAAAAGCGGTTTTTTGACATAAGAGAGGATAAAATCGTAGATATGAGTAGTGGCTAAAACTAAGAGAATCGCGATAGTGATATTGAGCAAAAAAGGGCGATATAAAAGCCCCATCCAATAAAATGCTATAAGAATCATAATACCTAAGAAATAGATTGCTTTCATTCAAAAAGTCCTTGGTTGACTCTGGGTGGCGAGAGTTTAAACAGCTCATAACTTTTGGCTGTTGCTTTACGTCCCCTTGGTGTGCGTTCGATGTAGTTGTTGGCTAAGAGATAAGGCTCCAAGACATCTTCGATTGTGCCTTCATCCTCACTCATCGCCGCTGCTATTGTTGAAAGACCCATCGCTTTGCCTTTGTTATCCATCAGAAGGGTCAGAAGTTTAATATCTTGTTCATCAAATCCGTGATCATTGATACCCAGCTCTTGCAAGGCAAATTGTGTACGGTCAAGGATGATATGTTCTTCATCTTCTACTTCGGCAAAGTCTCTGACGCGGCGTAAGAGTCTGAGTGCGATTCTTGGTGTTCCGCGACTGCGTCGGGCCATCTCCATAGCGGCATCTTCTTGAACCGGTTTGGCAAGCTTGTGGGCAGCAATATCGATGATCCGTGCCAGCTCCTCTTTTTCGTAAAACTGCAGACGAAAGTGCATTCCAAAACGGTCCCGTAAAGGATTGGAGATCATTCCAGCTCTGGTTGTCGCACCGATAAGGGTAAAACGCGGTAGTTCGATATTGACCGATTGGGCAGCAGGACCGGAACCGATCATGATATCCAGACGAAAATCTTCCATAGCAGGATAAAGAATCTCCTCGACAGCCGGTGAAAGACGGTGGATCTCATCAATAAAAAGGATATCGCCCTCTTCAAGGTTGGTTAGCATCGCAGCCAAATCGCCTGCTTTTTCGATCATCGGTGCGGCGGTGACCTTGATGGAAGCTGCCATCTCGGTAGCGATGATGTGTGCCAAAGTCGTTTTACCCAGACCTGGAGGGCCAAAAAGCAGGGTGTGATCTAAGGACTCGTTACGTTTGTTTGCTGCGGTAACAAAGACCTTGAGGTTCTTTTTGATCTGCTCCTGACCGATGTAGCCATCCCAAGTTGAAGGTCTTAGTGAGCCTTCATACTGCGTATCAAAACCTGAAGAGGTGGAAACAAAATTTTCGTTCATTAATAGGTGTGCTCTGTTGCAGGAAAGCTTTTGCTTTGTACTTCGCTGCAGTAATCTTTCACGGCATTTTGAACCAGCGTCGCCCCATCAAGATACTGTTTGACAAATTTCGGCGTGAAAGCTTCAAAAAAGCCCAGCATATCAGACCATACAAGGACCTGACCATCCACATCGGCTCCGGCACCGATACCGATAACAGGAATAGATAGGTTGGCTGCAACGGTGGCTGCGACTTCTGCTTTAACCCCCTCGACGACCAGGATGCAAGCACCTGCTGCTTCAATGGCTTTGGCATCTTCAAGGACTTTAACGGCACTTTCGTCATCTTTACCCTTGACTTTGTAGCTCCCTTCGGAACGTACCATCTGAGGCATCAGTCCCACATGTCCTACGACAGCGATACCGTTGGTGGTAAGATGTCTGACGATCTCAGCTTTTTCCTGACCCCCTTCGATCTTTACGGCATCGGCTTTGGTCTCTTGATAGACTTTGACGGCATTTTGTAAGGCGGATGGGGCATCAAGATAAGAGCCAAAAGGCATGTCGCAGATCACAAAGGCATTGGGAGCTCCGTTGCATACAGCTTGAGTATGGTATATCATTTGCTCTAAAGTGGCAGAGAGGGTATCAGATTGACCCAAAAAACTCATGTTAAGACTGTCACCAACGAGGATCATGTCTACATGGGGTTCAAAGAGCGTAGCAAAGAGAGCATCGTAAGCTGTAATCATCGTCAGTTTTTTGCTGTTCTTACAAGCTTGGATTTTAGAAATGGTTTGTTTTTTCATAGATTAGGCTCTTAGTTTTATATGAATTCTATCAAAACTATGGCAAAATTGCAAAGAGTCTGGTGTAGAAGTTTAAGGATATTCTATGGGTGTACGTAAAGTATTGGAAGAGGGTTTTGATTACGAAATCGTAGATGAATTTCTCGACCACTTTGCGATGGCAACAGACTCTATCGAGGTGTTGACCATTCAGCTGGAAAAGCCCGAATATTATGTCCGAAATGTGGATGAATTGTTCAGGATTTTTCACAATATCAAATCAGCTACAGGTTATTTGCAGCTGCATGAGATTCATACCTTTGCCATGAGTGTGGAAAATCTGCTCGAACAGATGCGTCAAGTCGAAGGTCCTGCTTCAGCCGAGGTTGTTGACTGGCTGATCGCCTGTGATGATCATATGACGCAGTGGAACGCCAACCTTCGCATGGATGAAGATTTGGCACCGCTTCCGGATATGTTACAAACTGTACCGAAAATATAATTTAAGAACTAAAGAGCATATATGAATGAGAAAAAATTAGTAGGATATATCACATCAGGCCTTCCTGAGAACAACTTCACGATTGATTTGTGTCTCTCGATGGCAGAAAACGGCGTGGATATGATCGAACTGGGTGTCCCTTTTTCAGACCCTGTAGCCGATGGTCCGGTCATTGAAAAAGCAAATTTTATCGCTTTGGAAAATGGTGTGAAGTTTGAGGATGTTAAAGCGATTACCAAAGCGATCTCTTCAAAAGTAGATACTTTATGGATGGGGTATTTCAACTCTTTTTATCATAAAGGCATGGATAAGCTTCTGCCGGAGGCAAAAGAGCTGGGACTGACAGGCATGATCATCCCTGATCTACCGCATGAAGAGGCCGTAGCTTACAATAAACTCTTTACCGATAACGGTCTGGCCAATATCGCCTTTGTTGCTCCTACTGATAGTGACGAGCGTGTCAAAACGGTCGTAGAAAATGCGAAAAAGTTTATCTACATGGTTGCTTACGCCGGTATCACAGGAAGCGGTCAAAAAGAGAATCTCGATCAGCTTATCGCTTCAGTCAAACGTCACAGTGAGACACCTGTTTATGTCGGTTTTGGAGTCAATGCCAAAACAGCTAAAGAGAAAGCCAAAGGCGTAGACGGTGTGATCGTAGGATCGGCCTTTGTGGATATCTTGCTGCAAGAAGATCTCAGCAACACCCAAAAGATTGAAAATATTTCAGTACTCGCGAAAGAGATCAAAGAGAAGATCAACGAATCAAGCAATCTTCAAGAGATGGGTCATTAAGCAGTTTACTGCTGCTTGGGCCTATTTTTTAGCTTCAAATTAATAGCAAAATAATTAATAAAAAGATATAATCTCATAGATTGTTATAACGATGGTTTCTTTAAAAAGCGACCAGTCGCGTGAGCCTGCTGCTAAAGCAAACTCAGCGTTAGCGTAGCTAATCGGACTTAGTTCGATTGGCGTATTAATAATGATAAGGGGACGACTTGGCTTCGACAGGAGCAGGTCGCTATTGGTTGCATGTCGGGCTGAGCATCCCGTTACACGGCTCACATTGCATAATTGCAAACAATACAAATTATCGCCCAGCTTTAGCAGTAGCTTAAGTTTTAACCCCTCATAAGAGGAGGGCTGCTTCACTTGTGGATTCTAAATAAGCAAGATCTTGAAGTATAACCCTTTATTTAGATATATCTGCATCTTGTTTCGTATGCAGACGAAACTTAGAGACTCGCTTAGCGTAGCTTTGCAAGTTGTGTGAAGCTAAGTTAAATCAAACAACTTCTCTAAGCATGTAGACGCCAATGGTAGCTTGTTTTTGGACTGCGGTTCGATCCCGCACGTCTCCACCAAATTGATTCACTTTTTCCTTTACTCTGCGTTATTCAACTCGTCAGATACTGATGTATCCTTCCTTGTTTCATGCCTTGATTAAAGAAAAAA
>JBFHUP010000048.1:0-8620 GCA_041589975.1 Sulfurimonadaceae bacterium
AGTCCCCTGCGTCTACCAATTTCGCCACCCGGGCAACGCAAATTCATCAAACATCTTAGATTAAATGGAGCGGGAAACGAGGTTCGAACTCGCGACCCCAACCTTGGCAAGGTTGTGCTCTACCACTGAGCTATTCCCGCATCAAGTGTTTGTGAGGTCGAATAATAGCAAAAAAGATCTAAAATGTAAAGAGCTTATGCTATAATTTTAGTAAATTCATACAATTATATATTATAAAGGATATTCCCGATGAGAAGTGATACGATTAAAAGAGGTTTTGACAAGACGCCTCACCGCTCTTTATTAAGAGCAACAGGACTAAAAGATGAGGATTTTGACAAGCCGTTTATCGGGGTTGCCAACTCTCATATCGATATTATCCCGGGACACTTCTTTTTACAAGAGTATGGTCAGATCGTAAAAGAGGCGATTCGTGAGGCTGGCGGTGTGCCGTTTGAGTTTAACACGATCGGTGTTGATGATGGTATTGCTATGGGACATGACGGAATGCTTTATTCCCTACCGTCTCGTGAATTGATCGCGGACTCTATTGAGACGGTTATGAATGCTCACAAACTTGATGCGATGGTTTGTATCCCTAACTGTGACAAAATTGTACCGGGAATGTTAATGGGTGCGTTACGTGTTAATGTTCCTACGATTTTTATCTCAGGCGGGCCTATGAAAAAAGGGCTTAAAGCTGATGGTACGCCAATCGACCTTGCAACGGCTTTTGAGGCTGTGGGTCAACACGCTGAAGGTAAGATGACCGATGAAGAACTTAAAGAGATCGAGTGTGAAGCTTGTCCTTCGGGTGGATCATGTTCGGGTATGTTTACAGCCAACTCTATGAATACACTTTGTGAAGCGATGGGAGTGGCACTACCGGGTAACGGGACGGTCTTAGCCATGACCCCAGAGCGTAAAGAGATGGTAAGAGTGGCTGCAAAACGTATCGTTGAGATCGCTAAGATGAAAGACTCTTCAAAGTTTAATATGAGAAATGTCCTTAATCATAAAGCTATTAACAATGCTTTTGTTATCGATATGGCTATGGGTGGTTCTTCTAATACGGTGCTTCACCTACTTTCTATTGCCAAAGAGGCTCAGGTTGATTTTGATATCGCAGATATTAATAAAATCGGAGAAAAAGTTGCTCACATCGCTAAGATCTCTCCATCACTGTCAACGGTACATATGGAAGATATTAATAATGCGGGCGGTGTTAATGCCGTGATGAAAGAGGTAACACGTCGTCAAGATCACGTGCTTGATACTTCGGCACTGATGATTACAGGTGAGACCTTGGGTGAGCGTATCGCGGATGCAGAGATTAAAGATACGAACATCATTCATACAAACGAAAATGCCTTCTCTCCAGTAGGTGGTTTATCCATTCTTTTTGGTAACTTGGCAGAAGAGGGTGCGGTTGTTAAAACAGCGGGTATTGCACCGGGTATGCGTCAGTTTAAAGGTAAAGCTGTCTGTTTTAACTCTCAGCAAGAAGCTATCACGGGTATCATGGGTCATAAAGTCAAAGCGGGCGATGTAGTTGTTATCCGTTACGAAGGTCCAAAAGGCGGTCCAGGTATGCAAGAGATGCTCGCTCCGACGTCACTCATCATGGGTATGGGTCTGGGTGAATCTGTGGCATTGATTACGGATGGACGTTTTAGTGGTGCCACACGTGGTGCCTCTATTGGTCATGTGAGTCCGGAAGCTGCTGAAGGTGGTTTGATCGGATTGATCGAAGATGGTGATGAGATTGAGATCGATGTAGATACGCACTTACTACAGTTAAACGTTGATTATGAAACACTGGAAAGAAGAAGACACAACTTTGTTCCACACAAAAAAGAGATCAAATCTAAATGGTTAAAAAGATACAGTCTGTTAGTTTCTAATGCATCCAATGGTGCGGCATTAAAGACGGAGTTATAAAAGGTTTTCCTTTTATAACCTTCCTTGCTTTACCTGTCCCAGTACCATGGCTAAGGAGTAGCCATCATTTAGATAGCCATTCTCATGGCAAGTTTCACACTTATCTCCAACAGGAAAATCGGTCTGCTCTATAAGTTCGTCAAGATTTTTTATATCATTCTCTTTAATAAACGTAGCAATATCCTTAACCGTTAAATCATTGCAGTAGCATATAAGTTTATCGGGATCTATCATAGTTGTTTCCTTATCTGATTTTGTAATAGTACTGTTTTGTCCTGAAGCTTTCATAAGCATCCCCATAGCGACTCCTGCTTTATTGCCCTGCCAAAAATTTGTGCAGACAATTTAGAAAACATAAGCTATAATGATTTTAAGCACATCCCCATTCCTGTGCTTTTTAAGGAAACATTATGTCTGTAGAAAAACATTATCTCCTGGACACCTCGGTCATTTTGGATGACCCGACCAATATCATGCGTCTTTCTGATCATGGTCAAAACGCTATTTATATCACGAATATTGTTTTAGCAGAGCTGAATAATCGCAAAGAGGATATCCGTACGGAGGCCGGTTTTAGAGCCCGTGAGTTTTTTAGATTGGTCGATAATGATTTGGGTGAAACGATACAGCGTCATCAGCTGCCTGATTTTAAACAGGTCAGAAATCCTCTTTACAGCGATGATAAATATTATAAGATGATTTTACAGTTTCCAGTAAGTGAAGGTGAAGATGCAGAAGAGGCGACGCTGCCTTTATACGTGATTCATCGACCGCATTACCGTATATCTGATACCTACAGAGAGCCTCAAGGGCTTAATGATGCCAAGATCGGTGAGATCGTTCTGGATTATGGGTGGATCTTGGTAACCAACGACATTGCCTTTAAGATTGCCGCTTCCATCGAAGGGGTACCGGCACAGTCGCTTCGCCACACGCAGGTTAAAGATCCGGACAATATTGAGTTTGAACATCAGATACTCTATTATGATGAGTCCGAACTGAATCAAGAACTGGACCTGCTAAACTTTACGCAAGTGACCTGTAAGCAGTTGGCCAAAAGTGATTCGGGTGAAGATTATGAGACGGGTATAGTGAAATACGGTATGGTCATTAATGGTGTGATCGACTTTATGGATTTTGACCTGAGGTTTGGGGATCATTTTGACAATACTTTGGTCCGACCGATCAATCTCGAGCAGAAGTTCTATTATGCTACCTTGACCCATCCGCAGTCTAATGTCACAGTTGTAACGGGTTCTACGGGATCAGGTAAGACCTTAGTGGCACTGCAAGCAGGATTGGAGATGCTTAAAGATGGGATTGTTGAAGGTATTGTTTATGCCCGTAATACCATTACTTCTAATGACCAGCAAGCCGAATTGGGGTTTAGAAAAGGGGATGAACATCAAAAACTGGGCTATTTTATGTATCCGCTTTACAGTGCTGTGAATTATACGATTGAACAGATGAAAGAGCACTCCTTTGATCCCCATGTCGAGTTTTCTGGGGATACCAATTCGATGAAAGAGGAGAATGCCACCGTCGCTTTTATGGAAAAGTATAATATAGATGTAATGGATTTGGCTCACTTACGGGGTACAACGATCTCGAAAAAATTTGTTATAATTGATGAAGCACAAAATATGACCCACGCTTCAATGAAACTGGTGGGTACACGTATGGGTGAGGGAACCAAGCTTGCTGTGCTTGGGGATTTCCACCAGATTGACCATCCATTTTTAAGTAAACGTCGTAATGCCTTGGTGGCTCTTTTGCAAAAAGCTCAAAAAGATCACTTTGTTGCCGGTATTACGTTAAAACATACGATTCGAAGTAAGACAGCTGACTGGTTTGATTCGAACTTTTAAGTAGGAGTGTAAGGCTTGAGTGTATGACTGCCCAACAAAAAGTTGATTTATTACTCTCTTTTGCCAAAGTGATGGCCAAAGAGACGGAACTGCATGCCCTGCTTACGACTATGGCTGATTATGCCAAGGATTTGGTGGATGCAGATCGTTGCTCTATCTTTTTATATGATTCTAAAGAGGATGAGCTGTGGACGACGGTTGCCCATGAGACCGAAGGTGAGATCCGTATCTCAGCCGATAGCGGGGTAGCAGGCTACTCAGCACTTTCTAAAGAGATTCAAATCGTTGTGGATGCCTATAATGATTTCAGATTTAACCCTGAGGTCGATCAGATAACGGGTTATACGACCAAAAGTATCTTAACGGTACCGCTGATTAATCATAATGATGAGGTCTTGGGCGTCTTTCAGGCACTTAATAAAGAGTCAGGTCTTTTTACGCCCAATGATGCCGAGATGCTGCTTTTGATTTCAAATTACGCCAGTAAAAGTATTGAAAATGCGATGCTTTATACACAGCTGACACGGACCCAGACGCAGATCATTACCAAACTCTCTTCCGCAGCAGAGTTTAAAGATGCGGATACCTCGATGCACACGAAGCGGGTAGGATTTTATGCAGCGTTGATTGCCAGAGGATTGGGTCTACCGTCTAAAGATGTGGAACTTATCAAATTGACAGCTCCCATGCATGATGCGGGCAAAATAGGTATCGCTGACGATATCATCCATAAACCGGGCAAACTGGATGAAGATGAGTTTGAAACGATGAAAAATCATGCCCAGATCGGCTATGATCTGCTTTTTGATGAGGATAACAACTTTTTAAGAGCTGCTGCAGAAATCGCACGTGATCATCATGAAAAGGTTGACGGTTCAGGTTACCCCCATGGACGTATCGGAGATGAGATCTCACTTTTTGGTCGCATCACGGCTATTGCGGATGTGTTTGATGCCTTAACGACAAAACGCCCCTATAAAGAGCCGTGGAGCTTTGATGATGCCTGTCAATATCTTCAAGATAACAGCGGAACCCATTTTGATATCACATTGGTTGATGTATTTATGGATAATATTGAAAAGGTTAAAGATATTTATAAAAAATATCAAGATTAATCTGCTATAATCTTGCCGATCATTCTTTGGGGTATTAGCTCAGCTGGGAGAGCACGACGCTGGCAGCGTCGGGGTCAGCGGTTCGATCCCGCTATACTCCACCAAAAAACTTTCACCACTTTTTCCTTTACACATCTAAAAATTTAGTTTTTATATGCACTGCATTTTAATGCTTGTCTTCGTTACTCAGATCGTCGCAGACAAAAGTCTAGCTCCTTACTTCGTTCCTTGATTAAAGAAAAAATTGATAAAAGTTTGCATTTTAAATTTTTTGAATAGACTCTTTAAAATGTTTGAAAAGTAACAATGAAGCAATAATTATTTCGATTACACCTACTATAATATTGAAGGGTTGACCTTGACCAAATTTAGACAAGGTCATTTCTTCGTTAAAAATAAGATAGATCCCCAATAGAATTAAAAATATATCTCCAGAGATTTTTTTATTGATATGTTTTAATATCTCCACAAGATATTATCTTTTTTATTGATGGGCACATGACTGGCCAGTTTTTTATCTTCAAGCGTTTTAATGGCAGTTGGAAAATCTTTAAATAGATATTCGTAAGGTATCAAATTGGGTATCAATTTGATCCGTTTTAACATATCAAGAGGTTGTTCTTGTAGGCCAGTGATAATGACGGTGATATTTTTTTCTTGAAGTTGCAAAATGGCATCTTCGATAGCATACATACCGCTTTGATCAATACTTGGGACATTGGGCATTCTGAAAATAACAACACTGACATCCGGCAAAACCTGCATCATTTTTCTGAAATGAGAGGTAAATCCAAAAAAGATCGGGCCGTCAAAGTGTTGGATATAGATCTGGCCTTTAAGAGCTTCGGAGATTGCTTTTTCATCAGGTCGTAAAAAGTTGTTGTTAAAGTCATCCAGTGTTGCACTGATCGCTTTAGACTCGGCAATATCACCCATCTGTTTCATAAATAGCAGTGCCGCCATGACCAGACCTACTGCCACAGCTTGAAGAAGGTCAACAAAGACGGTAAGTATTAAAACGATGATCATAACTACAGCATCAGCTCGAGGTACATGCATGAGATGTTTGATCCCTTTATAATCAATAATCCCGATACCGACGGTAATCAGAATACCTGCTAAAACGGGCAGGGGTATAAGCATCGCATACTGAGAAACGCCTAATAAAATAATAACCAGTGTCAAAGAGTGGATCATACCTGAGAGTTTGGTTTTTCCACCGGCATTAATATTAACGACTGTACGCATTGTAGCTCCAGCTCCAGGTAAACCTCCGATAAGTCCTGCAAACATATTACCTATTCCTTGTCCAATCAGCTCTTTGTTGGAGTTGTGATGGGTTTTGGTCATATTGTCAGCTACAACCGAGGTTAAAAGCGAATCAATGGCACCCAAAGAGGCTAGTGTGAGTGCCGGAATAATTATAACCATAGGGTGGTGCCAATCCATACTAAAAAGTGTATCAAGGTGGACTTCGGGGAATCCATTGGGGATATCTCCAATGATGGGAACATCCAAATTAAGCAAGGTTGTTAAGATGGTTAGAATAATAAGAGCTACTAAAGCCGCGGGTACTTTTTTGGTGATGCGTGGTACAAGATAAATGGTAGCGATTGTGGCTGATGAGATCATCAGGGCTTGCCAGTTAATCTCCCAAATAATACGGTTTAAAGAGCTCAAAACATCGATAATAGCGGAAGGAGATTTCATACCAAAAAAGGGAAATATCTGCATGATGATAATAATAGCCCCAATCCCGCTCATAAAACCGGAAACAACAGGATAGGGCATATAGCGGATGTATTGTCCGATACGTGACAAGCCCATAATAATCATAAAGATACCTGCTAAAACAAAGGTGGCGATGATGGTTCCTAGTGCTGCATTAAGAGAGCCGTAGATTTCGATCTCTGTGGCAATGATTGCAGCAGAAACAACCGTCATAGGACCTGTGGGTCCAGAAACTTGTGTTGCAGTGCCTCCAAATAAAGCAGCAAAAAAACCGAGGGCAATAGCTCCATAAAGTCCGGCAATAGCTCCCATACCTGATTGTACACCAAAGGCCAGAGCCAAAGGCAAAGCGACAACTGCGGCAGTTACACCGCCATAAATATCACCTGTTAGATTTTTAGTCGTTAACATCATAACGCTCCCGTAGGATCTTTTTATAGATAGTAACAAAACCCTTTCACATTCTCTAGCTATTAGAGATTTGATTGGCTTGTATTGTCAGTGTGATACCTCAGGTATCAAACTCTACCACTACATAATGCCTATGTTATTTTTCAAACTACATCTAAAACCACAAGAGTGCTTCAGCAAAAGAGGGTTAAGATAAGAAAAAGTGATAGAGGAGTCTGTTATGCAAAAGTATAAATGTCCTACCTGTGACTATATCTATGATCCAGCTGTTGGCGATGAGGAAAATGGGATTGCTGCCGGAACACCTTTTGAGGAACTTCCCGAAGATTGGGTCTGTCCTGATTGTGCTGAACCAAAATCTGAGTTTGAACCTTATGATGGCTGAGTTTTGATCCATTCATGTCATAAGCCCTAAAAAATCGGGCATTATATCTAGTGTGGTAGCTTTAAGTTGCTCTTTTGCTGCTTATTTTAGGGGGTTATTTTTGTTGAAGCATCAAAATAAAACTGTTTAAAATACGTTCGTCAAGTTCCTGATGCATCTCTTTTTTCATCATTTTAAGCGTATGGAAGCTGCTGACAGGATTTTTGTAGGTTTTTTGGGTGGTTACGGCATCAAAGATGTCGCAGATCGCTACAATACGGGCAAACAAGGCAACGTGTCTACCTCTGAGGTGATCGGGATAACCGCTGCCGTCAAGTCTCTCATGGTGATGTCGGATCGTGTCTAAAATCTTCTCATCGTCGATACCCATTCCCAAAGCAATCTCTTCGCCCCATTCGGCAGGTTTTTGCATATGCTCATACTCTGTATGAGTCAGTATGCCGTGTTTATGCAAGATATCTTCTCTAATACGACTTTTGCCCAAATCATGCATGATGGCTGCCTCGCCAAGCGTTTGCAGATCTTCAGCGTGAAGTTTAAGATATTTGCCCAAGCATAAAGCATAAATAGCAACATTGATGGAGTGGGCGTGTGTGTCATAATCTGTAGCGGCCAACTCAAACAGAGCTGCCGTGGTAAATTTCTCATCCAAAATAAGTGTAATAAGCTCTGCAATAAGGTGCCTGATTTTTTCTACTGTTTCGGCTTGGGGGTTGATAAAAAGTTCTTGTATGAGTTTTTGTGCTTGATTTAAAATACGTTCCCCTTGATATTGTCTATCATGGGCATCCCGATTTTGAAGCATTTTTTTGTGTTCATCAACAAAGGTATTATAAAGCTTTAGATCACTTTTGGGTATAAAAAGCCGAACCTCTTCCATATGACGTAAATCACCGGCCGTAATCTTGGTGTGGCGAAAAAGAAAGAGTGAAAGTTCATCTTTGTGTAGATCAAGCGTGTAGATTTTAAAGGGGAATTCCAGACCCTCTTTGATGACAGATGTATCGATTTCGTAGTAATCATCCAGTTTCATCTGAATATCATAACATCTTTTGCGTCATCTTTAACTAAACGGCCTCATCTTTTTTTAGGATTAGTTTGGATAAAATCTATGGATTATTTTTAAAGAGAATTTATGAGCGTAAAAAAGACAATATTAGAGACGATAC
>JBFHUP010000049.1:0-8534 GCA_041589975.1 Sulfurimonadaceae bacterium
GATTTGAAGAAGATTATTAGGTTCTAACCTGAATGGCTCGATTTAAGAGTATAATGACAATACTTTTTTTCAAAGAGTGCTTATGTCTCAAAGTTTTAGAAATTATCATGGATTTTTGGATCTGCTTAAACAGCTTATCCGTATTCCTTCGGTTGTCGGTGCAGAACACCCTTTCTTTCTCTCTTTAAAGCGTGAACTCGATGAGTTAGGCGTTGCGACTACGTACTATGAGGGTGTTTTAGTCGCTGAGGGTAAGAAGCCTGAATCTGGTATGTTATCTGCCCATATAGATCGTCATGGCTTGATCTGCACAGGTCCCAATGAGTTTCAATATGCTGCGTTTTTAACAGGAAATCGTGCTGATTTAACGGGTGATTCTGTCTCTGAACAGACTTATATGAATATAGTTGAGCGTTTTAAAGATCAACCAGTCCAAGCGTATGACCCTTGGTCAGGAGGCTACTTAGGGTATGGTGTTATCAATAATGCTTATATCTGTGATCGAAGAAAAAACCTCGTCTTTGAAGTGAAAGACCTGGAACACCTTATGCCGGGAACACCGGTCGCTTTTTCCGACCTTTTAACTCATAAAGGGGGTTATATTTCTGCCCAGATCGATAATGTCATCAGTGCTGCGATGATTATATATCTGTATAAACTTGGTTACGAAGGTACTGCCTTTTTCACTGCCCAGGAAGAATCCGGTAAGAGCTGGCGTTTTGTTTTGGAGTGGTTTAGACGCCATGATATGAAGACCAATAAGTTATTGGTGTTAGATACCAGTCCTTTTGCATCGATTGAAGATGCTGAAAAGCAGCATATCGTCTTACGTAACCGGGATGCCAATGCTTTGTTTGACTCACCTATGCTGGATGTAATACAAAAGAGTTGTCATGATTTAGGGATCAGTTATGGATTTAAAGATCACTATATAGAGGTACAAAATGCTAAACAAGAGAGCATGGGAAAAGCTCGTATCTCATACGGTAGTACTGAGATGGGACGTTTGATTGCATCAAGCGGCGGAGAGATTCAGGGCACGACCCTGCAAATTCCAACGACGGGCTATCATACGACAGCCGAAACTGCCAGCAGCGAATCTGTTGTTAAGATGCTGGATCTGCTTAAAGAGATCTTGATCAAAAAGTAAAGGGCCGCTATTGTTGTAGCATTTTTTCTAGGTGCTCAAGGTCGTTAATAACGAGCCAAGCTCCACCACTGCTTTCGACCTTACCACGCCACATCTCCATACGATCCATGTACTCTCTTGGATCAACATTATCAGAATGGAGTTTGGTGACATTTAAAGCAACTACTTTAAAACCATTGAGTTCAAAAGGGATATCTCTTTTGTACCCTTTTTTAAGCTCTTCTTTAAGGTCTGAGAAGATAAAAATAGTTTTGACTCCACTCTCTTTTTCATTGAGGTACTCAGTCGCTTGTAAAATACCACCACTAATATCAGTGTAGGGGCTGGATTTAACTTTATTGACGTAGTTGTCGATTCCCTCTTTAAAGAGCCGTTTTTGCTGATTGGCTTTGCTTGGTCGATCATCTAAAGTCATCTTGGCAATGATATTCTTTTCGCTAAAACTACCGGTATTGATACTTGCAACAACAAAGGTGTCATGGGCTTGCAATTTAGCCAAAGTGTAGTTGATCACCTGTTGAGCTTTGGTAAGCTCTTTGGTATACGTTCCTGATGTATCTATAAGCATATAGACGCCTTTGGTGTGATTGACGGGTTCTTGAGAAGAACATGCCGTCACGATAAATGTAGCACTTAAAAGTGCTAAAATATTCTTAACCTTCATGTGTTGTCTCCGTAGCAGTGATTTTAGGTTTTTTAGGTACTAGTGTTTTGTCTGTTATGGTCGGGGGTGTGATGACAGGCATGATCTGATAAAGTTGTTTGCCTTGAAGTTTGGCTTCGATCCATAACGGCAAAAAGATAAGCAGATCATAGATATTGGTTAGCATCTTTCCAAAGCCTAGAGAGAAAGAACCTACAAACCTGCATACATAGGCAAAAAAGTGTAAGGCTCCAACAATAACAACCCCCAAAACAGTTCTAAAGGAGTGGATAAAACTTTCAAGCGGGATGGCGATAAAGGTTAAAGCAAAAGGGAGAACAAACCCCATACCCATCTGTGACGCAGTCGTAATCCATGCACCCGAACTTTGGGCATGGGCCGATGCGGTGCCAGAGAGGGATGAGAGCAGGGCTGCATCATCTTGAGAAAGTAACTCCCGCATGTATGCCAAACCTGCTTCAATACTTGCTAACAGCAGCAAGAATCCAAAAGATACAATAACCATGCGAACACGTACTTTGTCATTTAAAGCTCCGATGACGGGAAAGAGTCGTGTAATACGTAAAGACTCCATAAGAAACAGTCCCATGGATATCTCCACAAAAATGATAACCAAGGCCGCAATATCGGATACTTTATAACCCATCATATAGTTGCTTCCGCCAACCATCTCTTGCATAGGACGAGCTATAAGATTAAAGTTAATCATAGCACCACCCACAGCGATAGCCAAGACAAATGCAGCGATAAAAAATTGTGTCATCGAAGAGGAGGATAGGCTTAGCAGTGCCTTGTCCTGTTCCTTGCGAATGGTTTCATACTCTTGCATTTGATGATCGATATTAGATGAACGTTCCATGATGTTTTGAACGCTTCTATTAACTTCATTGAGACTTTTATGAACACTTCGCCACTGAGGGGCAATCTTTTCTAAAATATCGTGACGCTGCTTGCTTTGTTTGCGATAAAGGTTTAAAGCTTTGTCTTGGCCCCGTTCCAAACCTTTTTTGATGCCGGACAGGATGTTTTCCACCATAGAATCACCATTAGATTTGATTTTGGTAATGGGTTCGATGGCCTGCACCCATCCCGGTGGTTGAGGCGGAATCTCTCCGCTTTTTTGGTAATCTTCATCAATGCGTGTAATGGCATCTGAAATTTTATGCTGCATGGCTGGATATCCTGAAAGATCTTTTTTGACAGAGTTTTCAATACGGTCAAACTCTCTTTCTATCATGTGCTCGTTTGCTTCTCGGGCATTGGATAGGAGTACTTCACGGTTTCGCTCTTTAACACGCTCCTTGGTGACTAAAATGGAACGTCCGCTAAGACGTAAGATGCGATAAAGTAATACACTTACTGAGCGTATTGCATGATGTGCCGGTGCTCGCATAAGGTACAGCAGAACCGATAACAGAAAAAACCACAAGATCAGTGATAGGGCCGGTGAACTCTCGATAAAAAACATAAATTGAGGTAATTGCATATGCTCTCCTTTGCAAACAGTTTAGGTTTATTTGCATTAAATAAAGGTTAAGTTGAGCTTTTAACCTGGCTGATCATTGTCGGCAAATATGACGCTTTAGCCGTAAAGCGTTTTAAGAGTTAGAAGTAATAATTCATCACATGACCCCTATTGATTATTGCGATCTAATACTGCTATAGGCGTGTTATGTTCTTACTTTTGAGATGGAATAGATAGCCTAAAAAGTGTGCCGTCTTCGATACGTTCAACTTCGATTTTGCCGCGACAGCTCTCTTCCACAATGGTTTTACATAGGTACAGACCTAAACCGGTCCCTTTTTTATTATCCTTGGTGGTAAAAAATTGTTTGAAGATATGCGGCAGGTCATCCGGGTGAATGCCTCCTGCATTATCTCTAACTTCAATAATCCAAAGACCTTTTTGTTGATAACCGGAAATATGAATTCTCTTAGGATGCGTTTTTTTATTCTCGTCATGGGCATCTTTAGCATTTTTCAGCAGGATTAATATAGCTTGTGTTATCTCATTGGGATAGGAGTGCAGGGGTAAGTTGTAGTGAAATCCTGTATGCACTGTGATATTGGATTTTTTTAGTTCCGGAGTCAGAATCTCTATAGCTTGTTCGATGACATGAGGCATATATATATGTTTTAGGGCTTTATTCGGATTATAAAAGTGCCTGAAGTCATCCATGGTTTTAGACAGAAATTTTACTTGTTTATCAATGGCATGATAAATATTTTTTTGGTCCTCTTTAGAGGGGTGATCTCCCATTTCCAGACCGATGATACTATCTGCGGTATACATCGAGATTGTAGAGAGCGGTTGTTTCCATTGGTGGGATATGATACTTAAAAGCTCCCCCATTTGTGCCAATTTGCTGTTACGCAGTAGCTCTTCATCTTTTTGGCGGTTTTTTTGGACCTCTTCTTCCACTCGTTCTACCAAGGTTTCTGTCTCTTGCACAAAACGGTCAATGACCATACCAGAAATTAAAGCGATAAAAGAGAGTGAAAAGATCGTTTCTGCAATCTCTAAATGGGTAAAGTCCTGAGGTCTGTTTGGCATGAAGTGAATAGAAAGAATAATGAACATAGAGGAGAAATAGGTGATATACCCCAGACGTTTTCCACCTAATACAAACATGGTCAAAACAGTTGGAGCAAACCACAATATACGTGAATGGTCGATAGAGACATGATATAAAGTGGTTCCAAACATAATAAGTGAAGTAATCATCAAGGCGATTAAAGCAACATTGTAGTTGGATTTGGAACGACGTAGAAACAAAATGATAAGAATCATAAAAACAACATATAAAGAGGTGGTAATGCTTTGGAATTTGTTGATATCTTGATAGATGCCAAAAAATGAGGTGGCTGCAAGCAATCCGGCAGTTAATATAATAAGACCTAAGATGGAGTTGATTAGTTTAAAACGCTGTTTTAGTAACTCTTCTTTAGGTGTAAAATCGAAACCAGACGAGAGAAACTCATCTAAACACTTAAAAGGGAATTTCATACGACTCTTTATACTTTAATAGTGTATATAGTATTGTGTGATGACTTAAAAAAAAGTAAATGTTTACTGCAGGAAGGCTAAGATCTCTTCATGGTTGGAAAAGTTCTTGGATGCGAGCATTGTTTTTACCAATGCATGCTCGATGGATATATCATAAAGAAAATGAACACCCAGATTAATAAGCTCCTGAGTGGTTTCATAATAGTTTTGATCTCGTTTAAGCGGAGCCATGATGAGAAGAATATTTTGACGCTTACATTGTCGAATAAAAGGTTTGAGCCGATTGCTATCACAGGTTCCGGAGTGGTAAAGGTCATGTAAAATGAGTGAACAACCTTCGAGGTTGAAATTTTCGTAATCTAGACCTGGGTAAGGTTTGATATAAAGCAAGGTTTCATTAAAGTGGGGTTGGATCTTTACAGGTCGTTTTAAAGCATGGTTTTGCGGCAGGGAAACTATTTCTAAATGATCATGTTTATAACGTGCCGCTATGGTTGTTAAAGCTTGAAAATGAGAACTCAGCTGCAGTGATTGCGTGAGCTCAACAGCATGAAATATGGATACAAAATCATCTGAAGGGTTTTGATAACAGGCATAAACTCCGTTAAGACGCTCTTTTATACACTTTATAGCTGCTTTAAAATTGTTTATGGCATTGCTTTGCGGGTTTTCGATAGGCATGTGGGCTGATACCAGCATGAGAGGTAAAGAGAGTTCGGGTAGCGTTAATGCCAAGGCATTGGCAGTATAACTTAGCGTATCCGTCCCATGGGTTACAATTATGCCATCATAGTCTGAAAGCTCTTGCTCCTTGATAAGCTCGATTAAGCTTGTCCAGTCAGCGGGTTGCATATTCTCACTTAAGATACTAAAAGGTGACAGGCATACAAATTGCGTTTTTGTGTCTGACGTGAGATTTTGATAGGAGGTGATAAGTTGTGACTGGGTTGCATTATTTGGTACTATAGTTGCATGATCTAGTGATGAACCAATCGTACCACCCGTAAAGATTACTAAGATTTTCATGATAGTTCAAAGCTTTTTGTCATATATTTTAGGATCTGCTGTTTATCAAGTTGACCCTTGGTGAAAAGCTCATTGGCTAAGACACCTTGGCCTATTAGCATTGCATGACCGTCAATATTTTGAAGACCTTTTTGGGTTGCCAGTTTAAGAAACGGTGTTGCTTTACCATAAATAACATCTGCTGCATACTTTGAGTTTCCAAAGATACTTTCTAAAACTGTTTGATTAATGGGAAAGTTATTATCTTCAAGACCTGCCGAGGTTGTATTGACAACGAGATCAAAATGCGTGACTTCAAAAGTATCCCATGTATAAGTCTGACACGCTAAATGCGTAAAATCATCCAGACGTTTTTGGCTTCGGTTGACAACAGTCACATCTAAACCTACGTCGATAAACTTTTGCACTAAAGCTTTGGCAGTTCCTCCCGCACCAAGAACTAAAACCGTGTTGATTTTTCCAAAATTTTCCAAAGCGAAAAGAAAACCATCGGCATCGGTGTTGTAGCCAATAAGTTTGCCATCTTCATTGACTAAGGTGTTAACCACACCTACGGTTTGAGCAAACCCTCTGACTTCATCACAGGCTTCATAGGCTGCCTCTTTGTGTGGCACTGTGACATTCGCCCCGCTTAGTTTACGGTCAAAAAAGTCTTGTTTGAGTGTTGAGCCATCAATGAGATGCACACGCGTATAAACAGCCGGATAGTTTAGGTGTTTAAAGACATAGTTGTGCATTAAAGGGGATTTAGAGTGAGCGACCGGGTTACCGTAGATAGCAAAGATGGAAGGTTCAACCATGTGACAACCTTATACTTAGATTTATAAGCACTTTAGTGCGTGAGCCTGCTGCTAAAGCGAACTCAGCGTTAGCGTAGTTAAATGGACTTTTTTTATTTGACGTATCATTAATGGTTTTCTTTTAAGTCTTCCAATGAGCTTTTTAAAGCCCCCAGTTTATTGGTTACTTCAAGATACTCTAACTCTGGCTGAGAGTCAGCAACGATTCCGGCACCGGCTTGCAATGTAATGCAGTTATCTTTGATCAATGCCGTTCGAATAGTTATGGCACTATCCATGTCCCCATTAAACCCAAAATAGGCAATACTGCCGCTATAAAAACTGCGTTTGATTCCTTCAAATTCAGCAATCAATTCCATGGCACGAATCTTTGGGGCTCCGGTCATGGTACCGGCTGTAAAAGTAGCTGCAAAAAGATCAAACATATCATGAGTGTCATCCAGTGTTGCTGTAACATCTGAAACCATATGCATCACATGCGAGTAACGTTCTACATGCATCATATCATGGACTTGAACGGTTCCTACTTTCGCAACACGACCGACATCATTACGACCAAGATCAACAAGCATTAAGTGTTCGGCACACTCTTTTGGGTCGTTGATCATTTCGATTTCAAGTTCATAATCTCTTTGAGGGGTGTCACCACGTTTACGTGTTCCTGCAATAGGCCGTAAAAGGATCTCATTGTTTTGCAAGCCCACCATCACTTCAGGTGAACTTCCTACAACCGTATAATCTTTATACTCCATCAAAAACATATAAGGGGATGGATTTTTAGAGCGTAGTACACGGTAAAAGCTAAATGGATCGATATCACACTGCTGTTGGTAGCGATTGGCCATAAGGATCTGGAAAACGTCACCTGAGCGGATCATCTCTTTAGATTTAGCGATCATATCAAAGAAACGCTCTTTATCAAAAGCAAATTTTCCTTCATCAAAAGCTTTATACTTTTTTAGGGGAATGTGATCATAATTGCTCTTAAGCATGGATTCTATGGCATCAAACTGATCAGCAATCTCTTTGAGCGGTGAAAGCAGGGTGACTTTTTGCTCCTTGTGAGAAAAGACCAAGCTAAATTTCGGACGAATAAGATCAATGTCAGGAATATGAAGCTGATCTTCCAGTTGATCCATGACGTTTCGCAGTTTGGGTTCAAACACTTTGACCGCATCAAAACCGATCATACCGATGAAGCCATCGATATAACCGACATTTAAGGCCTTGCTCTGTTTTTTATATGTTTGCGGATCGATTTTTTTGTAATAAGTTTTTAAAAATTCAAAAGGAGACTCATGAAGTGTTTGAGTTTCTCCATTGACATTAGTATAGGTAGTCGTATCATCTTTGTACTCTAAGTGCTCTAAAGCTCCAATGTTGATAAAAGAAAAATTACCTTCAGAAGTTGAAGCACTTTCAAAAAGAAATGATATCTCATCGCCGAAGTAGCGACAGAGGTGGTCATACATTGAAATGGGACTAAATTGATCGAAAAGAAATTGACGCGAATGTACCACTATTGCACCATTTGATAAACGTAAGCAGCAGGTTCAATATCTGCTTTGATTTTAATAGAGGCTTTTTTAGCCTCTTTATAAGTAGTATAAGGACCGATGAGTAGTTTATTGACTTGATTTCCTTTGACAAGACTCTTATACTGTTTATAGCTATAACCAAGGCGTTCAATCTTGGCAATCAATCTTTTGTGCGGTTGTACACGCTCAAATGAACCTACCTGCACATACCAATTTCCTTTTTTAGTTTGCAGCTCTTCTGTCGTGGCTTTTACCGCTTCTTTCTTTGGCGTCTGTTCTTTTACGACTTCCTCTTTTTTTGTTGTTACCGGAGTCGTCTCTTTTTTGACAGGTTGGGCATAAGGATCGC
>JBFHUP010000050.1:0-8493 GCA_041589975.1 Sulfurimonadaceae bacterium
CTTCCCATTTTATCACCTGCCTATCAACTCAAAGCAAGTGTCCGAACGGATACATCCTTTGAAAAGCTCTCTTGGGATGATAAATATCAGCTCAATGAGGCCAATGATTACTTCGATCCCTCTTTTTATGAAACAGATATCATCATCATTGCTGCACCACCACGTGAAGGTTATGAAATTAGTATTGAAAAGCTCTTAACTCATATCCGCCCAGAAAGCCAAATCATACTTCTTAGCTCCACGTCAGTCTATGATCAGACCGAAGGCGAAGTTGTCGAAAATGATACAAATAAGGCCAAAAAAGTCTCAAAAATGCTCAAAATGGAGCGTTTTTTGCAAAAAAAGTGGCAAAATTTACTTATTTTGCGTTTGGGTGGCTTGATGGGATATGACCGCATCGCTGGCAGACATAGCAGTGGTAAAGTGTTTGAACATGATGGCTATGTCAACTACATCCATCGTGATGATGTTGTACAGATCATCAAACAGCTCATCGATAATGAAGTCACCGGTGATATTATCAATGTTGTTGCACCACAACATCCAAGCAAAAAAGCAATTTTTGTAAAAAATTCCAAAAAGTTCGGATTTGCTCTCCCTACCTTTAAAAGTGATGCACAAAAAAGCAAACAGGTAAGTTCTCAAAAACTGCAAAAAACCTATAACTATAGATTTTTAAAGCCCGATCCTGCAGAGTTTTGGTAAAGTATGGGCATGAAGAAAAAAGAGCTTATCATTATCGGTGCAGGCCTGAGTGGTCTGTATACGGCCTACCTGCTTCAAAACGACTATCAGATCACTATTGTAGAAGCACGTGATAGGCTGGGTGGCAGGATTTTTGGAATTGACGATCATGATATGGGGCCGTCGTGGGTCTGGGCTCATCAAAAACATATCCTTAAGGTGATCGAAACATTTAAACTCACCCTTTTTGCTCAATATACCAAAGGTCTGGCCTTGTATGATGTACCCCAAGGGGTTGAACGCTTCCATCCGCCAGGATCAGATCCCAGTGCCCGCATCCAAGGGGGAATGTCCAAACTAATTGAGGCCATTGCCCAGAGCCTTTCTCACACAACGATTCTTCTCAATCATCCAGTTAACATGATCAAAGAGCAGGAAAATAGACTAGAGGTAACTACCCCGTCACAAAACTTTCAGGCAGATTATGTGATCTCTACATTACCGCCTCGTTTGGCAGCCAATCTAAGGTTTGAGCCCAAACTGCCACCAAATGTACTTAAACAGCTTCAAAACACACCCACATGGATGGGCTACGCTACGAAATGTGTCATCGAGTATCAAAAACCTTTTTGGCGGGATAGTGGACTGAGTGGTTTTGCTTTTTCACACAGAGGACCCTTAGGTGAGATCCATGATGCTACGACCTCTAAACATGCCGCTTTGTTTGGTTTTTTGCACACCAAATATGAAGCCGATCCCAAAGCCATAGAAGCACAACTTGTTCGTATGTATGGAGCACAAGCCAAAAATTTTACAGCGATGCATATCGTGAAATGGCATGAACAGCCTTACACGGCTACCGCCGAAGATGCCACACGCCTGACCGATCACCCGCCTTATGGCTACACCCTCTTTCACTTTGATGAAAGGCTTCACTTTTCAGGTACCGAAAGCTCTTATGAGAGCGGGGGCTATCTCGAAGGAGCCATCGTCGCAGCCAAGACTATGGCTACTAAGCTTTTGCCCTAGGCCAGAGCTTAAAGTATCACATCATCTTTTAATCACTTTCGCCTTTTCACCTTCTCTAAATAGTACCGAGCTACAATAAAACAAAAAAAGAGATTTTATGTCAACACCAACCAAAGAACAACGCATCAAAGGAGCCTTTTTTGGGGCGATGGTAGGAGATGCCCTCTGTCTGGGCAGTCATTATGAGTATGATGCCCAAAAGATTTTTAAAGCCTATGGCAACAAACCGATCGAAAAGTTTATGAGTCCCGGCGAGATGATGGGCGGTCAGACCCATGGTATCGGGTGGGGTGAACGTAACTATCATCCAGGTAAGAAAGCAGGCGGAACGACCGACTACGGAGACTATAATGTCGTTATCTTGGAGTATCTGGCAAAGATTGCAAGCCCCATACAAGAGTTTAAAGTAGCCGCTCTCATTCCCCACTGGATGAACCGACTTGAAAACGGCTGGGGCTCATGGATCTGCACCATGACCAAAGAGACCTATGCTCAAGTTAAGCAAGGTGTGCCTCTCGAACGGCTGGGAGGTATCTCCAATGCCACAGCGATTCGCCATGTGGCCGCTCACGCCTATTATGATGACGAACAGACCTTAGCCGATGTCTCACGTAAAGCGATGTTTACCCACCGTGATAAAGATGCCTTGGATGGCGGGGAGTTTTTTGCCCGGGTTACCCATCGTGTGATCAATGGCATGCATCCTGCCGAGGCTATCGAAACCGTTGCCGTACAGATGGGCGGGTTTATCCAAGAAAAAGTGATGCAAGCCATCGCTAAATACCAAGAGGCAACCGATCCAAACTCAGCTCTGTCTAAAGAGCCCTTTTGTGATGATCTGGCCTTGACCTCTATGGCGATGCTGTGGGATATCGGACGTTCAGAACCTATTAAAGTGGGTAAAGCTTCACCGACACAAGGAACGCTGCCGGGATCGGTCTACTTTATTTTAAAATATGCCGACCATGAAGATGGGCTTAATGAAGCTCTGGTTGCCAATGCCATGGTAGGTGGTGATAATGCCTCACGTGCCATTGCCATCGGTATGGTACTGGGAGCTTTTAAAGGCGTCGATGCGATCCGACCGCTTTGGAAAGAGAGTCTGGATCAGTGGGAGTATTGCGAGGGTTTACTTAATACCTTACCTTTGCTACAATAGTATATTTACCTAAGGAGTGTGTTATGACGATTGCTATCTCCGGTGCTACGGGTTTTGTAGGAAACTACCTTAAAAACTACTTTGCACAACAAGGCCACACCATCATTGCTCTAAGTCGGACCGACTTTCATGATATCCCTGCACTGTGTGAAACAATCAAAGAGGCAGAGGTTATTATCAATCTGGCAGGGGCTCCCATCATAAAACGTTGGAACAAAGCTTATAAAAAAGCTCTTTTTGACTCCCGAGTCGATACGACCAAAGCCTTGGTTCAAGCGATCAATGCCAACGGTACGCATCCCACCTTTATATCTACATCCGCTATCGGAATCTATAAAGATGATGCCCTATATGATGAAAAAACAACCCAATACAACGAAACCTTTTTAGGACGGCTGTGTCAAACCTGGGAAGAGGAAGCCTTAAAAGCTGATGCCCGAAACATCATCTTCCGTTTTGGTATTATTTTAGGGCATGGCGGGGCCCTTCAGGCGATGCTTTTACCTTTTAAACTGGGTCTGGGCGGCACCATAGGCAACGGAGCCCAATCTTTTTCTTATATCCATATCCATGATCTGGCACGGGCTTATACGCATGTGATTGAGCACAGTGAGCTTAAAGGTGTCTTTAACCTCACCACTCCCTCACCTATTACTAACAAAAAGCTGACACAAAGTTTGGCTAAAAAGCTGAAACGCCCTGCCTTTTTCCCGGTACCCAAATGGCTCTTAAAAATCATCTATGGAGAAGGGGCTTCTACTTTGACAAAAGGCCAAGATGTCTACCCCTCTCATTTGTTGCAATCCGGATTTAATTTTGAGTTTGAAACCATTGATGCCATCTTAGAAGATCTTTTACAATAGCTCTACTTTATTGAAGGCATTTGTACTATAATGCGGCAAGAACTTTGCTAAGGATAGCTATGTGTGATTTTGACAATCTCGATGATGCCCAAAAACAGCAAGCCCATGAAAAACTTATGGTTTGCGTCGATGCCTTTGGCGGCAAAAACTTTTTCCTTCAACTTATTGAAGCCATTCGCCAATCCAAACCCCACCCTTTAATGAATAAAAGTTGCGGTTTTCGTTTCCCGCGAGGTACCATATCCTGGGGCAAAGTGATCTTTGCGGATAAATTAGAGCTGCTTATGAAAGTACGTAAGAGTGAGAGCAAAACTGGCAATCTTTTACCCAAAAAAGAGGATAAAAGCTATAAAAAAGTACTCAATTTGGTCCGTACGCTTAAGCCTTTAAGCTTTACGATAAAACCTCATGATGAAAGCCTTGGCCAAGGTTTTGAAGTTACCCCTTTCATTATCATAGATGAGTCTACAACGCGTCTGGATCCCATTTTTGATGCTCTATTCTTTTGCTCGATTGAGACAACTAAAAAGGTGTTAAATCACAAAGCCTAACGGATTAAAAAATGTTATATCCTTAGGAGTTCACACTACTTTAATGTCTTCAATTTCAGACTTTTATAATTAGATATAATACGATTTATAAATTTAAGATAATGAAGGTCATAAACTATGAACAAATTTGATATTATTAAAAACGTATGTAAATCGGTTAGAATTGTTGTTGGTATTGCTCTTATTGCCATTGCTGTTTTCACTGGTATGAACTGGTTCTACCTTGGTGCCATCCCACTTATCGCAGGTTTAGCAGACTTTTGTCCAACGTGTATCGTTTCAAAAAAGTGTACCGTTAAAGCTTAACCTTCCTCTACCTCGCATGCTTCGGCATGCCCACAAAATCGTAATCCCCATATATTTAACATTAAATAACGCTTAAACTAATTAATTTTTCTTATATTTCTTTTAAATTTCCTTCTGTATAATCATTAGAATTTTTTATAACAGGAGAGGGAAACGCATGAATAGAATAGGCACTGGACGAGTTACAATGAATACTTTCGATAAAATCAAAAGATTTTGTCGACCAATCCGAATGGTCATTGGTATGGGCCTTATCACTGCCGGTATGGCGACAGGCATTGTCTATTTTTATTTGGGAGTCATCCCTTTTTTCATGGGAGCGGCAGATATCTGTCCCCTCTGCATCGTTACCAAAAAGTGTAACATTTAAGGCTAAAACTTTTTAGCCGGACATCTAAAGATTTGCATCTTATAAAGATCGCTTCATAGGCTTAGCTTCCTATGAAGCTTAGAACTTTTCACTTTCAAAACACCCTACTTTTTTCTCAAAAATTGAAGCTCTATATCCTCTGCTTTCATTGGTTTCGCATAGAGATATCCCTGTATCACATGGCACCCTTTAGCTACCAAAAAGTCACTTTGCCGTTGTGTCTCAACCCCTTCAGCAATCAGTTTCAGATTCAGACTTTGTGCTAAAGCGATCACCGCAGAGGTAATCGTGACATCTTCTTCATCATCAGGCAGACCATCCACAAAGGATTTATCAATTTTAAGCTTATCAATAGGCAGACGTTTGAGATAAGACAAAGAGGAGTAGCCTGTACCAAAATCATCAACTGAAAGCCCCATGCCCAGATCACTCATCTGCTTTAAAACAGCAATGGCATGCTCCGGATGTTTAAGAAGTTGTCCCTCCGTTACTTCAAACTCAAGCCATGAGGTCTGCATCCCCACCTCTTTAATAGTTTGTGAAAGCTGCTGTACAAAATCTTTTTGTCCAAACTGCTTAATCGCTAGATTAAGCGATAACACACCAGGATTGAGGCCCGCTTCATACCAAGAAACAACCTGTTTCATAGCCGTTTTCATCACCCATGCATCTATGGCAATAATCAAGCCTGTCTCTTCGGCTAAGTGTAAAAACCTATCTGGTGAGATAAGCCCCTGATCCGGATGTTCCCTACGGACCAATGCCTCCATACCAACAAGCTTTTGTGTCAATACATCAATTTGCGGTTGATAATAAACGATAAACTCTTCATGCTCCAATGCTTTACGCAGTTGTGATTCCAGCATAACCCGTTCTACTGCTAAATCAGTCATTTCTGAGGCATAAAATTGATAATTATCACGCCCTTCATCTTTCGCTTTATACATAGCTGTATCCGCATATTTCAGCAGACTGCTTGCATCTGTTCCGTCACGAGGATACAGACTGATACCGATACTGCCTGTCACATAAAGGTTTTTTTCATCCATCCAGACCGGCAGCGACAATACATCCAAAATCTTTTGGGCTAGACGTGATGCATCATTGACATCAAGCAAATTTTCGATGATTAGAGTAAACTCATCACCTCCTAAACGGGCGAAGGTATCTTCTTGGCGAATTTTATCCTTGATTCTTCCTGTTACCACTTTTAAAACATTATCCCCAATCTCATGTCCTAAAGAGTCATTAATCTCTTTAAAGCGATCAAGATCCAGAAAAAATAGGGCCAATTGTGTCCCGTTTCGCTTTGCTTTTTTGATACCCTGCTTGAGACGATCACTAAACAAAACTCGGTTTGGCAGACCTGTAAGGCCGTCATGATGAGCTTGGTAGTCCAAAATTTTACGCTGCTCATCCAACGCTTTTTCTGTTTTTTTACGCTCGGTAATATCCTGAAAATAGGCAATAATACCAACCGGTTCGCCCATTTCATCTTTCATTAATGAAAGAGACAAATCAACATAGATAACATCCCCAAAGACTTTGACAAAACGTGTTGTGGTATGCAACTCCTCATGTTTTAATACCTCAATACGATGATCTTCAAAAAGATGTTTCTCTTCATCTCTGTATAGAGTTTTAATGTGCTCTCCCAGGGCCTTATCGGCTGTAAGACCCAATAATCGTTCGGCTCCTTTGTTCCAGCTTGTAACGTAACCATTAAGGTCTGTTGAGATAACAGCGTCATGAATTTGTCGGATAATTTGAGCTTGTTTAAAAAACTGCAGCTGCATCTCCTTATCCTCTGTAATATCTGTATGGGTTCCGATCATACGTATCGCTTTACCCTGATCATCACGAACCGGCTTGCCACGAGATGAAATCCAAATCCAGTGACCATCTTTATGACGCATACGCTGAATCTGCTCAAAATTTTCACTTTTACCCTCTAGACATTGACGAACAGCCTCTAAGACCACCTGCAAATCATCAGGGTGCACACGTTGCTCCCAGGTCGAAAAGGCATTTTCAAGCTCCGCATCTTCAAAGCCTAGCATCTCTTTCCAGCGAGGGGAAAAATATATGGCGTCAGTTTCGATATCCCAGTCAAACAGACCGTCATTATTTCCTATAAGAGCCAGCTCCATTCGCTCTTTTAAATCTTTATTACGTTGTTCACTAGCCCGCAGTTCTGCTTCAGCCTTTTTACGCTTATCAATATCTTTCCAGACCACATGAATAAGATGACGCTCATTCATGAGGACACTGGTTAAAATAATATCGGCCCAGAACTCTTCGCCATCTGATCTGACATGCATCCATTCGAAGGTATTAGAACCCTCTTGTACCGCTTTGGCCATCATCTCTTCAGCTTTTTCATCGCTGCGTCTGCCATCGGGCTGAAACTCGGGCGAGAGCTGGGAAGGGTGCATATTAAGCACATCCTCTTTCGTATCATATTTGAGTATTTTCAGAATCTGGTTGTTGCACTCAACAAACCTTCGCGTATCGGTATCGAGCATTAAAACACCGCTGGCACTATTTTCAGAGACCAGATCAAAGAGCTGTTTTTGCTCCTCCAAGCTTCTGTTATACTGTTGCAACGTCCGCTGTCGGTACATGATAATGGCCATGATAATCAGCAACCCGATACCCACCTGCAACACCAAAGTGTAATCCTCTTTCTTGACAGCTCTTGTTTGGATCCAGCGTCCATAAATCTGTATACGTTCCGCCTCCGTAATCGAATCGAAGGCTTTATTAACGATGGATAAAAGTTCCGGAGCGTCATTTTGGATCAAATAGTGATGCTCAAACTCAAATGCCGTACGGCCAGCGACCTTTAAATCCTCTAAGTTGAGTTCTGAAAGATAGTACAGGGATGTCGCAATGTGACCGACAAAGGCATCCGCTTGGCCTGATTGCACAAGCTGTAGGGCCTGGGCAATCGTGCTTGTAGTTTTGAGTTTCATATCGGGATGGTTTTTTACAATAAAGTTATAGCTTGTATAATGTTTAGGCACTGCGACGGTTTTGCCTTGAAGATCTGCCAGAGAATTAAGATAGTTGTAGCTTTTGTTGGTCACTATGACCATGGGGTATTTAGCATAACGTTTACTGATCAGCCCCAAACGGGTCTCCTGAGGACTAGAACCTACTCCGGGAACAAGATCGATCTTTTTATCACTAAACTGCTTGAGCACATGAGGCCATGAAGTGGAAGCAACATACTCAAAAGTAATCCCTGAGCGTTGTGAAACCAAGGCTAAAAAATCGCCCATCATACCGCTCATACGGTTGTTTTCGATAATAGAAAGCGGTTTCCAGTTTACTTCACTGTAGCGTACTACAGGATGATCTTTAAGCCACTGCTTCTCTTTGGAGGTTAAATCAAGCATAACAGCTTTGTCAATTTTATCATTGGCAGAGACTAAAGCCACCAATAGAGTCAAACCAACCAAAAATCGCATTCCTTACCCCTCTTATAACGCTACTCTTATGCTATCCAATATTTGTATGAATCCGTCA